>DATGFZ010000112.1:0-4911 GCA_035308805.1 Puia sp.
TTAAATGAACTTGTAATCGTATCGGACATGCATACACGAAAAAAAATGTTTTATGAGCGCGGGGATGTTGCCATTATTCTACCCGGTGGATTTGGCACGCTGGATGAATTGTTTGAAATAGTAACCTGGAATCAACTTAAGCTTCACGATAAAAAAATTTATGTCCTGAATTCAGGCGGATTTTATGATCATCTTAAAAAACATATTGACCATGTAAAAAAAGAAGGCTTTTTATACGACGATATGGGAGATAGCATTATCTTTTGCAATAGCCCTGAAGAAATTTTTAATAAAATAAATTGAGCGTTTATCGTTGAAATCTCGGATGAAGGTAAAAATCAAATCCGGCTTTTAATATCGGCACGGCCACCGTGCTGTTTTGGGTATTGTATGCCCTGTACGGAGAGTATTGATTTGATAACAGGTCCAGCATAATAGCGAAATAGAAATTACTTCTTCCGATTATGCGCTGCGAATAACCAATTCCGGCAAGAAAACTAGCTGCATGGGTAGTTACTGAATAGGACCCGAATTGAGGCGGATTATTCATATCTTTCTGGTTGTAGGCAATCCAGTTATATTCCGGTTCTAACTGAAAAAATAAAAAATCAACAGGATATATTCTTGCAAATGCACCTACCCCGTAATTGAAAGTTCTGTATCTGATATCATTATTAAAAAACCCAGTAGGATCGGCACGTTCAGACGTGTAGTTAAGATTTACCAATACTCCCGCATCAAACCATCTTGCAAGCGTGTAGCCAACTTCGGGACTAATGCCCGCATTAAAGTCCCATCCATCATAGCCAAGCGCCAGACTTCCGCCAACAAACATATTCTCCTTTGTAAAACCATAAGTTGGCGATTCATCAGAATAGGTATTCAGGCGCCCGGGATTATGTTGCTGCGCCAAACTGAAAAAACCCATAACAAGAAAACCAACACTGAATACTATCTTTCTAGCCATGATTTGAATTTTATTGTACAAACATAACGGTTACTGGGTATCAAAAATTTTCCCTGCATTTAAAATATTGTTAGGATCGAAAACTTTTTTTATTTCGCTCATCAATTTCAAATTCTTCTGGTTGAAAACTATATCCATATACTCTTTCTGAATGAGCCCTACTCCGTGTTCTCCGCTTATTGTACCACCTAGTTCATGGACTATGGTAAATAAAGCTCGCAAACTTTCTGTCATCTTTGTGTCTTCAAAACTATTAACGGTTCCATTCTTCTTTATACGGATGTGCAGGTTACCATCACCGGCGTGTCCATAACATACGGTTTCAAAATTATATTTTTTGCTTAGTGCCTTTACTTTACAAATCAATTGCGGCAATGCTGAACGCGGGACAACCGTATCCTCCTCAATGGTGTATCCGGCATTTTTTACTACTTCAGCTACCCGTCGTCTTAATTTCCACAATTCATTTTTTTGTTGCGCATCTTCAGCTATAAAAATATCGCCTATATCGTATTTCGTAAGTAATTCGCCAATGGTTTCCATCTCACTTGTTAAAATTTCTAAATGATTTCCATCCAGTTCAATGATTAGATGCGCTGCAATATCATCAGCAACAGCAATTATGCTGGAACCTATAAATTCGCTGGTAATTTTTAATGCGTCTATTTCCATTAACTCCAATGCACTTGGGGTGAAACCAGCCAGAAAAATGGCATTTACCGCTTCAGCTGCCTGCTCGAGTAATTTGAACGGAACAAGCATAAGCAAATCATATTTTGGCAGCGGAATAAGTTTTAATACAATTTTTGTAACAATGGCCAATGTTCCTTCACTGCCAATTATTAATTGGGTAAGATTATAACCTGTTGAATTTTTTAATACGTTAGCGCCGGTCCAGATTATTTCACCGGTAGGTAAGACAATTTGAAGATTGAGTACATAATCTCTTACAACCCCATATTTAACCGCCTTTGGTCCGCCACTGTTTTCTGCAATATTTCCGCCTATAAAACAGGTACCCCGGCTGCTTGGATCCGGCGGATAAAATAAGCCTTTTTCTTTTACAGCATTTTGTAAGACTTCCGTGATGACACCTGCTTCGGTCGTTACCTGCAAATTTTTTTCATCAAGGTGGATGATGCTATTCATTCTTTCCATGGAAATCAAAACACCGCCGAGGTGTGCCAAAGCTCCTCCGCTTAAACCTGTTCCTGCACCGCGCGGGGTAACAGGGATTCTTTCTGCATTGCATATTTTTACCAGCGCACTTATTTGTTCTGCCGTGCGCGGTTTTATCACGATTTCTGGTGGGTAATGCAATTGCTCAGTTTCGTCGTGGGCGTAATTGAGCAGGGTTTCTTCATCGGCAAAAACAAATTCATGCCCCACAATTTTTTTGAATTGCTCGATGAGATCACCGGTTATGGTGTTTTTTGATTCAAAATCCTCCATTCAGAATTATTTTATGCAAAAATCGTGGAATTGTGGACATGTCAAGCGGCTGAATTTTCCGCCACCTGGTCATCCATTCAACTTGGAATCATATAAGAATATTAGTTATTGCTTGAACGAGGGACATAATGACTGGCGCGCATTACCATTGTACTGGCTGCCATAATTGCCATTTTCAATGAGAGAAAATTCCCAGGCACCAAACCCGTTGTTTACATTTTTTAAGGAGGAAACGGTTGCATCATAAGTAAAAGACAGTTTGATATTCTTGTAAATAAATCCGATCATCGGTATTACCGCGTCGCCGACCCTGAAATACAGACCACCAATTACCTGCTGATCGCCATCACTTGATAAATTATATTGGGCATTTAAACCAAGGACCATTTCTGAAGAACCTGCCTGATTTGTGTAATATGCCATGGGATTGACAATGACCATATCGCTTGTTTTAAAACTACCGTTCAAAAATCCGATATATCGCGAAGGTAGGCGGCTATCAAACCCAGCGGGATCCGTGCTGAAAAAAGATTCTCTTGCGTGGTTTAAATGCCACACAGAAAAGCCGGCATTAACGTACATCTTATCGGTAGGAAAATAGGCATAATTCATTCCTGCCTGCATATCAAACAAACTCACATTCGGCTGATCAATTTGTACACTTGTCGGTAAGGTGTTATCGAAAAATTTTCCGTCAAACTGATCGGGAAATTTTAGGTTGGCACTGTTGATTCTTTTATTGATCCATCCGGCGTTAAAACCAACCGTGAGCAGACTGCTGAACCCTAGCATTTGATGATAGGCAACAGAAGCATAGGCTTGTGTTGAGGTTAAATTCCCCGAACCGGCTTCATCACGTAAGATAACTCCGCCCAAACCCATCCAGCCATTTTCAAATTTGTTGCGAAACACTTGCGCATCACCCCAAATACACATCGTTTTGTAAGGTTCTGTCATAACAGAGGACCACTGGTCGCGGTAGTTAGCCCCAAGACGATAATCAGCATCGGGAATAAAACCTGTGTTTGCGGGGTTGGTTATTAGGGGTGAATTGAACCATTGGGAAAAATGAAGATCCTGTGCATGGATATGTCTGTTCGTTATTAAAAAGAGCAAGGCAAGTGAGTATAATATTTTTTCCGTTTTTTTCATTTAATGCTTCAACAATGCTTCATAAAATTATCTAATCAAAGTGATATCACCCTTTTTTGCCGCCTTGGTTCCGTCAAAATATTCCGCTTCCACGGTGTAAGCGTACACGTCCATAGGCTGGGGATTTCCTTTATAGGTTCCATCCCAACCAATATTCACATCATTGCTTTCAAAGACCTTTTGTCCCCACCGATTATATATACGGAAAGTGAGTTTGCTGATGCCGAATCCCCGCACTTTAACAATGGCGTTCTCTCCGAAACGACCGGGAGTAAATGCATTTGGAACATCGAGCAGAGGATTGATAATGGTTTGCACTGCAATGCATGCGGTATCTGTGCATTGGTATTGGTTATAGACTACAATGCATGCCTGGAAAGTTCCGGTACTGTTATATTGATGAATGACTGTGTCTTTTGTTGTTCTGATTGCCGTATCGCCGTCACCGAATATCCATTTGTACAATATACCCCCAGTGGAAAGATTAGTGAAAACATTGGGTGTGTTGGCAGCTGGTGGCACCGGAGTGGTACTCAGCCCCGCATGTGGTTTTGCATAGATGCTGATGGTGGTTTGCGTTGAATCAATAATATTGCAGGTATTTGAATCCACCACAACCAATTTAATGGTATACGTTCCAACATCAGGATATAAATGACCCGGGCTTGGATCGGTGGATGTTGTTCCGTCGCCAAAACTCCAGTAAAATTGCTGACCTCCGGCGGAAGTATTATTGAATACTACAGAATCTGGAGCACATCCTGTCGCAGGCACAATAAATTGGGCTTTGACCAGGGGAGAGACGTTTAACGTTTTGATTACCGTGTCCGGACTATTGCAATAGCTTGTATCATTAAGAATTAGTTTCACTTTGTAACTGCCGGGGGCGGCGAAAGTGTGCGTTTGACTTGCTCCACCACCGGTGACGGTCGTTCCGTCACCAAAATCCCAGGTGAATGACGAATTACTGAAGGGTTTACCGGCAGGGGGTGTGGAAAGATTATTGAATTGATATGACAATGACTGGCAAGGTGGCAATTTCAGATCTTCAAAGGCAAGAACAGCCGGGTCATTTCGTGCATAAATATGAATGAATGCAGTATCTGCGATGTTACACGAAGTGGAATCTATTGCAATCAAGCGAACGAGATAAGTTCCTATGTTATCGTATTCATGGGTAACCTGAGAGCTTGTGGTTGCAAGATCCGGACTGCCATCGCCAAAACTCCATATATAACTTCTTGCGTTAAGCACCGTGTCTTCCAATGTCGGAATGAGGGTTATGCACCCGGAAGTATCTGGTCTTCCGTTTATCAATGATTTTAATCCTGCAGAGACCC
>DATGFZ010000113.1:0-21484 GCA_035308805.1 Puia sp.
ATTCTGAATTTCGAAAAATATTTTCCATTGTCGAAATCCGAACTTAAAAATATGACTGCGCTATTTCTTTCTGATGGAATGCATAAAAGTGATGAGCATTGTCCGAACGACCTGCAAAAGATTCGTTCATCGTCAATTCAAATGCCATTAATTTATTTTCAGAGGCAAACAGCGGCTTAGTATGGTTAAGCCGTGAATGATGAGATACACCCAAGTTAATTTCATCGCAAGTTTTTATTATTTCCCGCAGATTGATCGAGATAGCTTTACTGATATTTCTTCACTGTCAGCCGGAACCGAATTCGAACAAAAGTAATGGTCATGGAGAAAATGACAAATGCTCAAAAGAACTCTGCCTGTCCGGAATGTTCCAAGTTACCGGTTTTACCAAGACATTAAAGAAGGTCAGTTAATCCCTATAATTTAACGCAGGCTTTCTATCCCCGAGCAAGGCCTTGTACTGATAATCTCCTTTTGAATTAATGAATTCGTCTTTTGCTTTTTGTATAAGTGCAGGAGACATAAACAAATCAATGGCAGTAAATGTCATTGTCTTTGCCGCCACCATCATTCCTTTTATTCCAATATCGCTGCCACTGCAGGCAACCGCCTGCCAGCTGTGCGCCGGAGTTCCCGGTACCCAAGTAGCAGTTAATACGCCGACTGTTGGAACCGTATAGGATACATCACCCACATCTGTAGAAGCCAAATTTTTTTGTATATATAAAGGCTTAATGAAAGCTGCAGAATCCACCGAAGACAACTTTCCTGAAAAGCTTTCCTGTAATTTTTTTGCAAAAATAATTTCTTCCGGCGTATAAGTCACCCCTCCAATTTTTTCTAAATTCGACTGCATATCCAATGCAAGAGTTTTATTAATAAGCAAATCATGGGAGCCACTGATGACTTCATATTCCATCCTGGTTCCTGTGCCTAAAGCCGCGCCTTCTGCTGTTTTTACTACCCATTTGAACAGGCTGTCCACTACTGCTTTGTCCGGGTGCCTGACGTAATAAAACGACTCGGCGAATTCGGGAACAATGTTAGGAGCTTTGCCCCCGTTGGTAATTATATAATGAATACGGGATTCCTGCGGAATATGTTCACGCATCATATTTACCATATAATCCATCGCTTCAACCGCATCCAATGCTGATCGACCTTTATCGGGCGCTGCAGCCGCGTGAGCAGCAATACCGTAAAACCTAAACTTAGCGGTTTTGATTGCTAAAGAACTTGTGTACTCGACAGTATTGTGGTCATCCGGATGCCAATGCAAAACCACATCCACATCATTGAACAAACCTTCACGTACCATGTAAACCTTCCCGTCCCCACCCTCTTCAGCCGGGCATCCAAACACTTTTATGGTGCCTTTAATTTTTCCCTCTTCGATCAGCCTTTTGATCGCTATGCCCGAAGCAACGGAACCGGTACCGAATAAATTATGGCCACATCCATGGCCGCTGTTTTTATTTGCTATAGGTGTTTTAACAGAAGTGGTATCTTGTGACAATCCCGGTAACGCATCAAATTCGGCCAGTATACCTATAACAGGTTTACCCTTCCCGTAACTTGCTACAAAAGCGGTTGGCATCCCGGCTACACCCGTCTCCACTGTAAATCCACTTTCCTTCAGTGTACTTTGTAACAGGAAAGAACTTGCAGTTTCTTTGAATCCGACTTCAGCATAACCCCAAATATCCAACGCCACTTTTTTATAAGTTTCATAGCCGGATTGAATGTTTTTTAAAGCTTCATTTTTTAAAACTTCGATTGATTTGCTATTGCTCTGTCCCGTGCAATAGCACCCAAGTGACATCGATAAAATAGCGATAAGAACTGATTTCATAATGTTTTTTTGAATGATGAATTTTCTTCCATTAATGGTGCCATCCAATTAGCTGAAATATGGTTTCTCGTCCACGTCTCGCTGCTATGCCACCTATTGATATTATCCAGGTCGGAATTGAAGCCGATAAAAAAACCAATGATGAAGTTAACAACAAATGATCAAAAGAATTCGTCATGCCGAACACGTTAATGGCTGAGCACAAAAGCTGAGCAAACTTTCGTCTGCGGGCATGGCAAAAAATCAGCATGCCCGGGCAGTGATTTTCCACGTGAAAACCGAAGATGCAAAATTGGTCATCGGTCTTTGGACAAAAAATTGAATCAAATGGGGATTGTCCAAATCAGGCCTTACATTGATGCTTGTGAACCATTCAGATTTCTGAATAAAAATCGCACCTTCTTGAATCCGATTACTCGCCTGCGGTTCACTGTTAAATTTTGAGTGGATAAATAGGTTGAAGATAAAAGGTAAAGGCCCAGCATTAGTGTCTGCTCACATCAATAATAAAATAAAAAGGTATTGTTGTGAAGGGTATATTCCAAGTAGTCATTTTATGTTCGCCGTCGATTCAATATCATTTTATTTCCTGTTATGTTTTGACGAGCCGCCATCAATTTAATCAACTTCAAACATAGCTTAATTTTAATTTTTATTTTTGAAAGGTTCGATGAAATTATTTCAGGATCGTTTAAAAATTTTTTTTCTTTAATATTATGTTTTTGCAAAATAAACTTGCAAAAATTAAATATAATTGCATAATTTTCTATTATGTCGCAATCTCGCCAACTCGCTGCAATCATGTTTACTGATATTGTGGGTTACACTGCCTTAATGGGAAATGATGAAAAAAAAGCCTTTGAATTGCTTCGCAAAAACCGTGAAATTCAAAAACCAATTATTGAAGAATTTGCGGGCCAGTGGATTAAAGAACTTGGAGATGGAGTGCTGGCAAGCTTTTCATCTGTTAGCAATGCAGTATATGCCGCAATAAAAATTCAGGAAACCTGTCAGCAATTCAACTCTTTTGAGCTACGCATAGGCATTCATCAGGGCGATGTGGTTTTTGAAAATGGCGACATTTTTGGCGATGCGGTCAATATCGCCTCCCGGTTACAGTCGGCGGCTCCTCCCGGTGGAATTTACGTTTCTGAATCAGTTCATCGAAACGTTTCTAATAAAAATGATATCAGGTCGGAATTTATAAGGCTCGAAAACTTCAAGCATGTTAAAGACTCGATTGCTGTTTACCGGATATTGTCCCTGGGCAAAGAAACCAGTGAATTGAAGGAGAAATTGCCGGTCACGACATCATTCATACCCGCTTATGATTGCGATATACATGTAAGTTTCAGGTACAACGATAATAAGTATGATGGATGGGTTACAGAATTTGTAGAAAAACTTAACCAGGAATTGGGCGCAACGGTAAAAGATAAACTGTCGATTTTTTTTGATACCAATCCCGAGACCGATCAAAATAAAGCAACTGCTTCAAAAATAAAATCCCTCATCTTCATTCCGATTATCTCGCAAACTTATTGCGACACCAATTCACCGGTTTGGAAAAATGAATTTAGTGTATTTCAGTTTCAGGCTAAAACAGATCGGATCGGCTCAACTATCAAATTGACCAATGGAAATTTTGCATCGCGCGTTATACCTGTAAAAATTCACGACATTGACGTTGAAGATATCCGGTTGCTTGAATCTGAACTTTCCGGCAGTTTGCGTTCGATTGATTTTATTTATCGCGAACAAGGAGTAAACCGCCCTTTGCGACCGGTAGATGATGAGAATTCGGGCATTTCTTCATTACGGCCAATGTACCGCAACCAAATTAATAAGGTTGCCAATGCTGTTAAGGAAATTATTTCAGGAATAAAACTTTTGGAAAGAATTGTGCCTGTTGAAGTCCCTTCATATACTCCCACAGCCAGGCAAATTGTTCCCAATGTAATTACCACTTCATTATCCCAGGCAATTAAAGTTCAAATTATCGATCGCCACAGGCCAAATATTTTTCTCGCATGGACGTCTGGCGATCTTAAAGAAAGCCGCGAGGAAATGGCCATCATTCTTCAAAAGGCAGGCTTCAATGTTTTGCCCTCTATAGATTGCCCCGCTGATGATGAGATTTTTAAATTAAAAGCTGCAGAAGAAATACAAAAATGCGTATGCTCTCTGCACATGCTCAGCGGTGAATACGGAAGGCGGTTTGAATCGGATGATGAAATGTCTTTCCCGCAATATCAGTTCATGGAAGCAAAAAAGAAAATTGAATCACCTGGATCGGGCTTTAATGTTTTTGTTTGGCTTTCACAAGAAAACACGAAAACAATAAAGCCTTCTCAACAAAATTTTATTAAGTATATCCGGAATAATATTACGCGGAATATGATGTTTTCGAATAGCCATGGACCTATGCAATTGGTGGACGATATCAGGGTGGTGATTATGAAACAGGATGCAAAAGTGTACGACTCGAAAGACACAGACATTTTCTTTATTTTCAACCAGCAGGATGAAAATGAAGCCCGCCAAATTGTTGATGAGCTTAGTCTTGAATTGCCGGTTGAAACAATGAACATTCTTCCCGATGGCGAAGAATCATACCGTGAAATGTCGTCGCAACAGATCCCGAAAAGCAAACTTGCTGTTGTGTATTTCAAGTATGCTGCGGATTGGGCGCTTCCGTTCATTAAACAAATATGGAAACAGGTTGGCGGAGCTGCATCTCCTACGCCTATGTTTCTTGTAGGAGAAGATGATCCACACACAAACCTTGCCCGCAATTTTAAGGCGCCGCGTGTGATATCTTCGATAGTTCCTAAGGAAACTATTCCTACAGAAGTAAAAAAAGTATATGACACTTTGCAATAAATATTTTTCAATCAACCAACCTTATCAAATAACCTTTCCTTGAAAACAAAACTAAAGGACATGCATAACTAAAATTTATCTGTTTCGCCTATCAGCAAATTTAAAGAACCGAAATATATTATATCATTTAACCCTAACCAACCTGAATTATTCCTCCTGATAAAATTCAGATGAGCGCCATGTTCGAAACATATCAAATTTGTCCTTATACTGGTTTACGATCCTTCACTGAGGAAGAATCTCTCTATTTTAAGGGCAGAGAAGATGATATTAACCGGGCAACAGAGCAATTGCAGAGAAACAAATTCCTTATGCTAACCGGAGCATCCGGAGATGGAAAATCGTCGCTCATTTATGCAGGCATCATCCCCAATGCGCGTTCAGGTTTTTTAAAATCAAAATATTCTTCTTGGTGCATAGCAGATTTCCGGCCGGAAAGAACTCCCTTTCAAAATCTCTGTAAATCCGTTGCAACCCAATTAGGTATTAATAATCCCGGAACAGTGCAGGCAGAATTAAATCATGGCTTTTCAGCGCTGGTTGATCTGTATAAGAATTCAAAAAGATTTATTGATACCAATTCATTTGCATGGCAAAAAGCCGATACCGGAAGCAAAGCCATATTGAAACGCCAGGCAGCCAACCTGATTATTTTGGTGGATCAGTTTGAAGAATTTTTCACCAACCCGGAAAATTATAAAAATGGCGTCCCCTCAAAAGATTCAAATCTTGTTTTAAATATTTTACTGGAAACAGCGCATATCGCGTTGGAAGAAGATCTGCCAATCTATATCGTATTCACAATGCGTTCTGATTATATAGGTCAGTGTGCAGCATTTCGCGGACTACCGGAATACATCGGTTTTTCGCAATTTTTTGTTCCTCATCTTAACCGGACACAACTGCAACAGGTTATTGAAGAGCCGGCAACATTGAGTGAAAATCAAATTACAAGAAGATTAACCGAGAGGTTGATTCACGATATCACCGAAGGCACAGATCAACTTCCGATTCTTCAGCATGCGCTAAGTCAGATATGGGTTGCAGCCAACAGGGGAAGCGAAGAAATGGATCTGCTTCATTATGCTATGGTGGGTGGAATGGCGCCAGCTGAATTGCCCGATGAGCACGTTGAAAGATTTAATGAATGGTTTAATTCATTGCCCTCGGAAATTCAGGTTTATTATCATACTCCTAACCTGCAAAATGTCTTGGATACCCACACCAATAAATTATATGGAGAAGCTGCGGGATATTATGCTGATGCAACCGGAGAAAAGATTTCTGCCGATGATGCTAAATTAATCATTCGTAACGCATTTTCCTGCTTAACGAAAATCGATGAAAGCAGAGCCGTGCGCAATAGGATGACATTGGAAGAAATCACAAATATTTTGGGGATGTCTTCATTCAACGCAGAAATTGTGGGAAATGTTTTGAATGCATTCAGGAAACCGGGCAACACTTTTATTCGACCTTTTATTTTGGAAGAAGACGAAGAAAGTCAAAAACTTTTACCTACGCAGGTATTGGATATCACGCACGAAAGTCTGATTCGCAACTGGCAATATCTCGGTAAATGGGCAAAAGAAGAATTTGAAAGCTATTCCATTTTTGTGGACTTCGAACGGCAACTCAACCGATGGGTAAAAAGCGGCAAATCCAATGCTTTTCTGCTTTCCATTGGTCCGTTAACTTATTTTGAAACCTGGTACAAAAAAGCAAAACCGAATGAATGGTGGATCGCACGCTATCTGCCCGGAGATTTTGAACGGCAAACCAAACTTGAAAGAGCAAAAGAAATATTAAAGGATACAAAAGAATTCCTGGCGAAAAGCTCAAGAAAACATTTTATCACGCGCGCATTGATTCATTACGGAGCAAAGCGAATTGCAATTGTCATCGGAATTATCGCATTGATCACGCTAACATCTTTTGTTGCAAGAGATTATTTAAAAAAACAAAATTCATATGTACTGAAATCAATTCATCAGCAAACACTGAATTTTGCTGATGATCCCAAAATTGATCTTGCCAATAAAGCGATCCTTATTGCTGAAGAATTGAAACTTGGAAATACTTCTATTGATGAGATCGCTAATGCTATCAAAGACACAATTCAAAAAATAAAAGTTCTCGACGGAATCGCAGGCCAGTTAATCCTCCAGGGTAGGGATGAACCCAAAAATCAAATATTCAAATGCTTATCAAAAATCGATAGTTTGCTCGAACCTATAATTATTCCAGCAAACAATTCAATTAAGCTGTCATTAGCCCTCAGTGAAATAAATAATTACAGGGTTGAACTTGAACTTGCATATTATTATAATGCGGATATTTTAATAGATACCTGGAGAAAAAGAAATGCTGCGCGTTCTGCACGCTGGGTGCTACAAATTGCAAATACGCAAACTCCGCATTTTGACGATATTCAAAACTTCAACCTGGCTCTTGAAAATGCAATTAACTATCACGCTTTTACCAACGATGATATAAAAAATTTACTCAGCATTTTATCACCATTTGAAAATGGTTTAAAAACAGACTGGTTAAAATCAAATTATCATCCCGACAAACTTTTGATTCGTGGTTTTTTACAATACGGATTTAAATTTAATGGCCTTTATCAGGAACTTGCCTACTTATATTCTGCTTCCGGCAATAGTGAAAAAGCAATTCAATGTGTGGATACGTTACTACGATACAGCCAAAATAACTACACCGGTGATTATGCCGCAGGTGCAGACAATGCGGCAAATATTGCCGCAGTGTATTTTAAAAATAATAAAACAGATAAGTTAGATGATTTTGTAAGAGGTTATTGCTTAAGAAAAAAAATCACAGAAGAAGAATTTTATGCAAAATTAATTGGGCGCACTTTGCCGGGAGTATCGGCAGCGTCTAACACAAATCTTTACTGGTGGTCCAAAAGAAAAAATAATCTTATCCTGAAGTTTTGCAACAGGGATCAACTCACGTTCTTCTTTAATAAATACAGAGAAGTTGTTCAGTCATCAATAAAAGATCATGATCAAAAAAACTTTTTGATTGCACTCTCATTTAAAAATGAGGGCATAGAAAAATCATTGAATAAAGAACAACCGGGCAAAAATGAGCTGACACCTGATCAGTTCTTCGATCAGGCTTTTGCCTATTACACAAAGGTCAGCTCTTCTTATCTTAACCAGTCCGTTACGGTAGTAGGTGTTACAGGATCCGACGAATTGGTTGCGCCAAGAAAATTTATTTTTATTTATCCCGATCTCCGGTTAAGTTTTCACCCAGATGAACCAAGGACCTTTTTCCATTTTTCTTTTACGGATTCTTTTCTAGCATACATAATCAACAAAAAATTATTCGATGCACTCTACCCTGGGCAGGAAGAGTTGAATTATTTTACCGACTGGCTTAGAGATTACAATGCAAAAAATTTTGTACAATTTGCTTTTCTTATCAAATCATTTCGTTATGAAATACTAAACAAGCTCGACGAGAGTCTTGAAAAGAGAAACATCGGACAAAATCTCGATTTTAATCTTTTGTATCTCTACCTCGGAAAAGACGCACAACAGGCAGGAGACTCAGCAGAAATGTTTAAGTATTATAGGAAAATTCAAACTAAAAAATTATTCAACATTTTACAGTTCAAAGAATTTGCAGGTCAAATTAATGACCAATCTTTCCGGATGATTGCTTTTGCAATTGAAGGATTGACAAAATTCCGTCACTTTGAACTTGCACATGAGTTCATTTCGATGTTTAAGAATCCCATTAACCGATCTTCACTTTATTCATTTGTTGCCGATGATTTGGCAAGACAACATGCAGCAGGTAATATCGTCGCATCATTAATAGACTCGGCTAAAGCGCAAATGAATCTTGCAGTAAATATAACTGAAGGCCAACCCAACAAAGAATTGCTTGCAGCTGCATTGATTCTTCAATCACCATCCCAAAATGCAGCTGAAGCATTTCGTTTAATTAAAAATATTCCCGAAAAATTTGACGCGCTCAGAAATATATGCAGGTCATACGCATTCCATGGAGACATTTATAAAGCTAAAACTGATATTTCTCCATTGATTTCAAGTTCGGATTTAGCTTCATTTTATTGGTATATACTTCATGGATATGCAGAAAGAAATGGTGCACCTGCAAAAGAATGGATTGAATATGATGGGAATTATTTTTCACGCTTAAATCTCTTCATAAGATATATAGATGAAAATAGCTGAGAGAATACATATATGTCCTTATCCCGGTCTGCGTTCGTTTACCGAGGACGAAAGTCTCTATTTCAAAGGCAGGGATTTGCAGGTGGATCAGATCGCCGCATTGCTTGAGCAAAATAAATTTCTTATGGTTACCGGGGCATCGGGCGAAGGAAAATCATCCCTGCTCTATGCAGGGTTAATTCCAAATGCCCGCGCTGGTTTTTTTAAAGCGAAGTATTCAAATTGGATAGTTGCAACATTCAGACCCGAACGCAGCCCGGTTTCTAACATGGCAAATTCTATGGCCCAACAATTCGATCAGCATCCATCAACTGTAGAAACGGAATTGCGCAGAGGATTTTCTTCTTTAATTGATCTGTATACGAACTCAGAATTTTATATTGACGAAGAAGATGAGCTGTGGGTGCAAATGCCTGATACAGAAAAAAAAGAAAGGAAAAGAAAAGCTGCAAACCTGATGATATTGGTTGACCAGTTTGAAGAATTTTTTACCAACCCGGAAAATTTTTATAACGAAGTTCCCTCAGTTGACTCACAGGTTGTGATCAATTTGATTCTGGAAACAGCACGAATTGCAATTAAAAGAAACCTGCCCGTGTATGTGGTTTGCACCATGCGATCGGATTACATCGGCCAGTGTTCTGCATTTCGCGGATTACCTGAATATATTGGCTTCTCTCAATTTTTTGTGCCGCGGTTAAAACGAAAAGATCTTAAACAAGTAATTGAAGAACCGGCAATACTAAGTGGCAACAGAATTTCGCAAAGATTAATTGAACGCCTTGTTTTTGATATTGCCGACGGAGTGGACCAGTTGCCAATTCTTCAGCATGCGCTAAGCCAGATATGGCTCGTGGCGGATCGCGGCAATGAAGAAATGGATTTACTGCACTATGCAATGACTGGCGGAATGCCTTCAGCGGAATTGCCGGATGAGGACAAACAAAAATTCAACCATTGGTTTTCCGGGCTGCCGGAATACCTGCAGCATTTTTTCAAGGATACCGGATTAAATAAGGTAATTGAAATTCATGCAAACACTTTGTATGAAAATGCGTGGAAGAATTATAATGATGAACATCCGGAAAATCCGATTACTCAACAGGATGCCAAACGGATCATCGCGATGACGTTCAGTTGTCTTACAAAAATTGATAACAGCCGTGCCGTTCGCAACCGCATGAGTTTGTCGGAGATCACAACAATCATCAACTCGCCAAAAGTTACCCCTGAGGTTGCCGGTGATGTGATAAATATTTATCGTAAAGAAGGAAATTCTTTTATTCATCCATTTAGTACTTCGGATCCTGCCACGCATCGTCTTTCGCCCGACACGGTTCTTGATATAACTCATGAAAGTCTGATCCGCAACTGGAACAAATTAAATATTTGGGCGAATAAAGAATTCGAATTTTATTCTACCTATCTCGATTTTAAAAAACAACTTGACCGATGGAAAAACAGTGGTAAAAGAAGGGGTTATCTTTTGCCATTGGGACCACTCACCTATTTTGAAAACTGGTATAATAACTGCAAACCTAATGCCGCATGGATAATGCGCTATCTCGGAATCGTTGAGAACCACAAATCAGCAAAAAAAGATGCGGAAGAAATTTTAAGTGATACAAGAGAATTTCTTAAAAAAAGTGCGAACAAAGAAATGGTTTCGCGGGCATTTATGAAATACGGACCGCGACGCATCGCAACCATTTTTGCCATTTTGATCATGCTTGTGCTTTGCGGGTTTTACTGGTATGATGCAGATCAAAAAAAGAACAACAATGTTTTGGAAAAAATACGAAATGAATCATTTACTCTGCTAAAAAGCCAGGAGGTAGATGTTGCTGAAAAAGCAAAATATCTGTTGGCTGAAGAACGATTTAACCCGGGATCCCTAATTCTTTATCTGCAAAAAATGGAATTCAAACAAAGAATAGAACTTGCAACCGGAGTTTATAAGTTATCTCTTTTTTTTACCAAACGCCAGGAAAAAGATTCGTTAAGAAATCACCTTTTTGAATTGATTAGCGAAAACCTAAGCAATCCTGATAAAGCAGCTGATCCGGAATTTTTATTAACAGAAAATAATAAATTCCTTATTCTTTTGGCAATGGATAATTATTATAATTCCGATCCGAAAAAAGAAGAAACACTTGCAAGCCTTTCGGGAAAAAATTACGATCTCGTTCTCCGGTTTTTTAAAGATAAAACTCTTTATAGACCGGAAATTCCCAGCGAACTCAATATGGCTATTCAAATGTGGTTGACCATGGGACATGCGACTCCCGAAAAATTAATAAATTTAATTAGCACCATTTCACCTGTCAATGGAAAAGAAAGTAAAAATAATTTCAATTTATATTACGCAAAGGGTACTTTCGAGCCCAATGGAAGAGAGCCGGTTGATTTTTTCGGCGGCTATCATACGCTTGCCTCCTTGTATGCTGCCCTGGGTGAAGTGGATCATATAGAGTGGTGCTTCGATCAAATACTAAACAATAAGCTGCGCGATTATTTTGAATTACCCAGGCTTTTCAACAATCATTTGAACATTGTAGGCTACCTGTATCAATTTAAACATCGCGACAAGGTACCGGAATTATTGAAATGGATTTCTGGAAATACTTCCGACAATCCCGCGGTTACCATATTGCGAAATGTTGTGATTCGTTCGGGTTACATTTCTCATTTATACCCGATGAACTTTGACAGAAATTCTGATGTTTACCGATCCGACAGGGGATATTTATTTCCAAATTTATATTTCAGCGATCGTTCGGTTTTTGACACCATTATGGTAGATTATGAAACGGCAATAAAAAAATTGAAAAATATATCTGAGCGGGATTTTTTATTAGCAATGAACGACAAACGCAAAGCAATGTTTTATGCTAAATTTTGTTACGAAAGAAATTTGCCTGTTGATGAAAAAAGGCTCGATGCATGGCTGAAGGAAGCTGTTAATCTTTATTCGACCATCAATGAAGATTCTCTCGCAGCAAAAGAATCCACAACTGTTATTTACAACGGCGATGGCGTTCGAACGAGTTTTATAACAAGAAAAAATTTATTCATCTATCCAGATTACCGAGACGGTTGGTTCAGCTGGACATTCCACACTGATTATTTTTTTAATTATCTGCAAAAAAATGATTTGCTTAAAAAATTATATAAAACAGGTGAAGATCTGCAAGCCCTTCATTTTTGGGTAGCAAAGGCATTTGAATGGAAAATTGATCCACCCCTTGATACCTGGAATAAAGATTATTCTTTGCCCGACAAAGTATTAACAGACATTATTTCTTTTGTCGATAAACATCCAGAAGGAAAGCAATTCGATAAAAATCTTTTATACCTTGTTTTATCAGACAGGGCATTTAGCAGCGGAGATTCAACAAATGGTTTGAAATATTACCAACAATTAGATCAAATCAATCTCAGCAGATCCTCTGACAAATATGAGTACGTTGAAAAAATATTTATTTTAAACATGGTGAAAAGACTTTGTGGTAATCTCGCGGCTGCAGGTAAAATGGAAGATGCAATTAAAATGATGGCACAATTTTCAGCTGACAATGACAAAGTAATAGGTTATGTGCATATGGCGCAAAGAATGTACGAACTTGATGCAAATCCACAAACGTTTGTTTATCTCGATTCTGCTTATTCAACATTTAAAAAAACGGATTATACATTATTGCCGCGTTTCTCGAGCGATTCAAGAGAGAACCTTATCATGTTATTATCAGAAATTGGCAGCAGTCCGTTAAACAAAAAAGCAAATGAAGCGTTGCAGGGTATTTCAGAGGAATTTAAATTTCCGGGGATCCTCGCACGCGTAGCTGGCGTTGCATTTGAAGGCAATTATTATCTTGCCTATACTTCCATTCCGAATTCTCTGACAGAAACAGAAGATCTTGATTGCAGAATGATGATTTTGGTGGAAGCGTGCAAAGCAAAAGAAAAACATTCGGGAAAAGAAATGCAATGGAAAGCCATGGACGATTTTATTGACTGGGATCGGAATTATATAAATTATGTACCAAACTAATGAAAGGATATAATACACTGTATTATTTGTTGTTTGTCATGCTCATCATGGGTGCGTTTGCATCAATGGCGCAAAACACCTATGGGCTAAAAATACTTGGAGGAGTTGCCATTGCATTTGCTGTTTTATTTTTAATTCAATTCACCAGCAGCCTGCATGCAAATAGAAAAAAAGAAATTTATTTTTCCATTGAATTAGCCTGTCTTTTTATTCTTTCAGGCATATTTGCCTTGCGTGTGTTTTATATCAATTTTTCTTATGTAGAATTAATATTCGGACTCGCATCATTAATACTAATTCTCCTTTATTTCAGGAAGCTGTTGAATAAATTTTCATTCTTAAAACCAAAAAATAAACTTCTGTCTGTAACCTTTGTACTTTTTTATCTTAGCATCATACTGTATTTTATCTCACTTGGCTCCATTACTTTTCTGCCAAAACTTTCTGAAACAGCGGGAATACTTGGGCTTGTATTTCTTATGGGTTTTATGCTTTTCGGTTTAGTAAACAGAAATTATTTGATTGACGGAGAGAATATTTCTGCATTTAAAGCGGTAAGCCGGCTAAAAGATAATTCCATTCTCATTATATCTTTATTTCTTCTGTTTACATTGTATAATGGCTTTACCATGAATGGAATTCTTCCTAAAGTATATTCTGATGAATTTCCTCAAACCTATTTTGAATTGGTGAACAAAGCGGAGTCCGGAAAGGAAAAAGCTGTTAACGGGAAATATAAATATCAAGAATTTAAAGAAAAATACGATCGGTTTATTGAGCAAAGCAAATGAATATTTAAAATGAGCTTGCTTTTTAGTACGATTACCTTTCAAATCTATCATTCGTCTGTTCTTTACGGTTAGCAATGGTTAAAGTCAAAATCACTTGAACCACAGTCGTAAAAAAAAGGTATAACTATTTACTTAATTAAAATTGTATTGTAGTCCAAGTTTGTTTCTATAACTTAAAATAAACTCTCTTAAAATAAATTCTTTATGCTAAGACAAATACTAATGGTAATGAGTAATCGTTTTTACTTTTCAATCCTTCTTATTGTATTCGTGTTTGCCCAGTCCAATGCCCAAAAAAAAACAAATGATGGTTCAATGGGTTCCAATGACTTATTCAGCAAGAAGTTATTTGCGGGGTTAAAATGGCGATGCATCGGACCATACCGCTCCGGCAGAAGCCTTGCAGTTGCCGGCGTCGTAAACAATCCCATGATTTATTATGACGGGCAAACAGGAGGTGGTATTTGGAAAACCAATGATGGTGGCAATACCTGGTTGTGTGTTTCTGATTCTAATTTCAAATCTTCATCTGTAGGCGCATTAGCGGTTGCAAAATCAAATCCTAATATTGTTTATGCAGGCATGGGTGAAGTAGAAATGAGAAACAACATTTCTTTTGGAGACGGTGTATACAAATCTACAGATGCTGGCAAAACATGGAAGCATGTTGGTTTAGAAAAGAGCGATGCCATCGGAACAATTGCGATTGATCCACAGAATCCTGATATTGTTTATGTAGCTGCCATGGGGAAAGTTTTTGGGGCAAATAAAGAAAGAGGTCTGTATCGCTCCAAAGACGGTGGTATTACCTGGCAGCAAATATTAAATTATGATGACAGCACGGGTTGTGTTGATGTAAAAATTGATCCGAACAATCCGTTGGTTTTATACGCTTCCATGTGGCGTGCCCATCGCACGCCCTATTCATTAAGCAGTGGTGGGGCGGGGAGCGGATTGTATAAATCCGCGGATGGCGGCAATTCTTGGAAACTTATTTCGGAAAACCCCGGCATGCCTAAGGGGTTAATGGGAAAAATCATTTGCACGATTTCTCCTGTTAACCCACAGCGATTGTACGCTGTCGTGGAGAACGAACATGGCGGTGTGTTCCGTTCTGATGATGGGGGTACAAATTGGATATTGGTAAGCACCAAAAATGACCTGACGCAACGGCCCTGGTATTTTAGTCAAATTTTTGCTGATACAAAAAATGAAAATACTGTTTATGTATTGAATGTTGAATTTTGGAAATCGATTGATGCCGGCGTAACCTGGGTAAAAATTTCCAATCGCCATGGTGATAATCATGATATGTGGATAAATCCTGATAATGCAAACAATTGGATTATGGGTGATGATGGGGGACCCCAGGTCACCTTCGATGGCGGTAAGAATTTTAGTGATATCGATTTACCCACCGCCCAGTTCTACCATGTGAACCTTGACAATGATTTTCCCTATAACGTATATGGTGCACAACAGGACAATAGCAGTATTCGAATTGCAAGCCGAACAAATAATTTCACCATCGGTTATCGTGACTGGTACGGTGTGGCCGGAGGCGAAGCCGGTTACATTGTTCCCGACGTAAAAAATCCGGACATTACCTATGGGGGCGAGTATGATGGTCAATTGTCCACATACAATAAAAAGATTGACCAGGGACGTGTTATTTCGCCGGATCCTGAATTGCACCAGGGCTCGGGAGCAGAAGACTATAAATTGCGTTTCAATTGGACTTTTCCAATCGCTATTTCACCGTTTAATGATAAAATGATATATGCCGGATCAAATTATGTTGTCCGGACAATTGATGGTGGGCAAACCTGGGAAGTTATCAGCCCCGATCTTACCCGCCACGACCCGAAAACATTGAAACAAAGCGGTGGACCGGTCACTTTGGATAATACAGGAGCTGAAGTGTATGCAGATGTTTTTGCACTCGCAGAATCTCCGGTCAAGCAAGGTGTGATATGGACGGGTTCAGACGATGGGCTGATATTCGTAACGCTGGATGACGGAAAGAATTGGGTGAACGTTACCCCAAAGGCTCTGCCAGACTGGGCTTTGATCAGCTATGTAGAACCATCCCATTTTGACGCAGCGACCTGTTATATTTCTGCCACGAGGTACAAAAGCGATGATCACACTCCCTATATTTTCAGGACAAATAATTATGGCAAAACCTGGACGCGCATCACGAATGGCCTTCCTGAAAATACTTACAACCGGTGTGTACGTGAAGACCCAAATAAAAAAGGGATTTTATATTGCGGATTGGAGACTGGAATTTATGTTTCATTTGATGATGGTGAACATTGGCAAAGTCTCCAATTGAATTTGCCCAATACACCCGTGCATGATATACAAATTCAAAAACGGGAAAACGATTTGGTGATTGCCACCCATGGGCGGTCATTTTGGATACTTGATGACATCACTCCGCTCTATCAGTTAAATGATGAAATGGCAAAATCAAATACATGGCTATATAAGCCTCGGAATTCATACCGCACACCTGGCGGATACATTGAAGATCCTAATGTACAAGAGGGAGAGAACGCACCAAATGGTGTTATCATCCGGTATTATTTAAAAACAAAACCGGAAAAGGAAACCAAATTGAAATTTTACACTTCGGCAGGCGATAGCATTATTACATATTCAAATCTTAAAGACAACAAAGGTGAACCCGCAAAAATTTCTAAAGATTTTTATGAGAGTAAAGCAAAACGCCCGGGGTTTTTAAGCATTGATACAGGGATGAATGTATTTGTATGGGATCTTCGCTATCCGGCAGCTAAAGTGGATACGAGTGCAACTTTTGAAGGGTCATTGGCCGGCCCTTTAACTGTGCCGGGCGCATACCAGGTAAAATTATATATTGGCGATTCTCTTGTGCAAACGCAGGTCTTCAATATTCTGAATGATCCACGAAATACTTTACCCACTGCTGATCTGAAAGAGCAATTTGACCTGGCTATAAAAATTCATAATAAATTAAATGAAGTGGCTAAGAGTACAAAACAAATCCATTCAATACGAGATCAGATGATTGGCTTTATCAATGCCATAGAGGATTCTGCTGAAGCGAAACCATTTAAGAATTCATCAAAACCAATTATTGATTCCTTAACCAGTATTGAAGATGCATTGCACAACAGCAAAATAAAGGCAGGCGAAGATGACCTTCGCTTCCCGATGAGATTAGAGGAAAAATTAGGTGCCTTAAATGGTTCAGTAATCGGTTCAGAATCAAAACCAACCAAATCCATGACCGATTCGTATAATTCACTCGCTGCAAGAATAAATGTGCAGTTGGAGAAATTAAAGGCAATTATTAATAATCAAATACCCGCATTCAATGCCTCAGCAAAAGCAAGACAAAAAGAAATCATTGAGGTTAAAGTAAAAGATTGATGGGCGGACTGATCGCATTTTTTGAATCGTGTAAATCAAACCGGTAAAAGGGTTATCGCCCGATGCCAAGCATACTAAATGAAAAGGGAAACGCTGGCACCACGCTGGTAAAAGGGCCCGGCAGGATTTATTCCATGATGTGATATAAAAACATAAAAGAGCAATAACCATACACCGGGTCAGCATATCAGGAGCGTTCATGTATGATGGCCATGCCATTAAAAAATAATATTCGGGATCAACAATTCTCGTCACTACCCATTGCAACGTCCAGGTTTAAAAAATCATTTTTCAAATAATTTATCAGCACAAAGCCTGAAGTTTTACAAACTGCTAAGAAATTCCTTGACGTCCGGCTCGGAAGAAAAACCAGGTCGCCGGGGAGCCACTCTCCTGATTTATGAATGTTGTCTGATGAATTATCAGTCATGGGTGCATTAAGCATGGTCTCCGGCTGAAATCTTGTCAACGCAGGCACTCTTTGCTCAGCCACTTTGAAATCGCTTGCCTTTTCTTTTAGCTTTTTAAAAAACCAGGCATGACTTTTATCAAACTGTTATTTAAATTTCTCCCGGTCATAACCAGAAAAATATTTTGTTGTTGAGGCGTCATCGGATAAATGAGAAGAGATTTAAGTAAACAGCAAGCGCCGGTGCTTTTCCTTAATCAGGAAAAGAAGTAAATCCCGATAAAATCCAAATTTATTTTCATTTCGTAATTATATCAACCCACCAGACAAGCCTGTTGATTCTTAAAATACAAAAAGATACCAAATATCCCGACCCCGATGGAGATCAAACCAATTACAGGCTCTTCATGATTTAATCACATTAAAATTACAGCAATGAAAAAAAACGCCATTTCCAGGCGAGCAGAATTTGTATTTGCAGCTGCATGCCTCGTCGTGCTTAGCGCAGTACTCATGTCCTCCAGCCACCGCGAGGCTCCGCTTATTGCCAATGACCCTCTGGCTGACAATACCGACCTTTATGCATTCCGGAGTCCGGACAACCCGGACAAGATCACGATCATAGCCAATTACATTCCTGCTGAGCTTCCATTTGGAGGCCCTAACTATTACACGTTTGGGGAAGATATCCGCTATGAAATTCATGTGGATAATAATATCAAGACGCCGGGAGATGATATTATCTATCGCTTCACCTTTAAACAGGAGAACGAAGATCCAACCACTTTTTTCAATATCCGGCTTGGGAAACAAAACCTGAAGACCACTTACCGCTGCGAAAAAAGCAGCAACGGTGGCATTTCTTTTTACCCGATCATCACGAAGGGAGAAGTTCCGCCCAATAATATCGGACCACGTTCAATCAGCTCTGCGGTGGGATTAAATACCCCGGATTATAATACGCTGATCAACCAATCCATAGCCTACGCGAGTACGGGTGAAAAGGTATTTTGCGGGCCGGCAGATGATCCCTTTTTTGTGGATCTCGGTGGTGTTTTTGATCTCGGCGACCTCCCCCGGCAGAATGCCCAATCCCGTGACGGACTCGGGCATTACAACGTCCATTCCATTTGCCTGCAAGTGGATATTTCTGCGCTCCAAAAAGATCATAAACCGGTTTCCCGGGCGGTCAATATCCTGGATCCCGACTTTGTAATCGGTGTGTGGGCTTCTGCTTCCCGCAAGAAGATCAGCACGCTTAAAACGCCCGACGAACAGGCAGACCGGTATAATGATAATTATGTTCATGGCAGCGATAGGAATTACGATAATGACAACAACTGGGTGCAGGTTTCCCGGCTAGGTATGCCTCTCACCAATGAAGTTGTGGTGCCGATTGGTAAGAAAGATTACTGGAATACCCTCACCCCCTACGAAGATCTTGACAACATAAAAACTTTCGGCAATTCCTTTTACAACCCTGAGCTCGCACTCTATATGGATAACACTTTTTATGGTGGGGCCATACCGGCTCTCAGCTCGCTGCGTATACAGCGGAATTCGTTGGGAGCTTTTGGATTTGGCGATAATCAAAATGGTCTTTATGGATTAAAAGGGAGTACTGCGGTGACAGGTACCGCACTGGATGATAATGTATTTGGTAAATTGCTTTTGCCCGCGCCCAACTCCCCGCGCTCAGTTGACTTGTGGCCGATATTTAATACGGGTGTTCCCAACCTGGTCCCTTACCAGCTCGCGACCGGCAAAAACGGTAACCCGCTGGCGGCAGGGAAACCCTTTATTAATAATTTCCTTCCTTCGGGTGGTGACATGTTGAGGTTAAATATGGCAGTACCCCCAACACCGCGGAACGACCCGAATTTCAGCGCCATGGGTCTTATACAAGCAGCCGTCCTTGGACTGACCGATACCAATTATAATAAAAATAAATCCATCCAGTTTATTCCGAATATGGACGGATTCCCAAATGGAAGAAGGCTCGAAGACGATGTGACGCGCATCGAACTCCAGGCAGTGAGCGGAGTCGTGCTTGCAGCCATCGGTCTGTGGTATGATGATTACTCAGGAACCGGAAGCCCGGTCACGCCTGACCTGGTCAAAGTACTTACTTACAGCACGGGCGTCAATCAGAACGACACCACTTTTAAAACATCATTCCCCTACGTGCAAACACCGTGGAGGGGCACTGCGGTCCAATAAACGATAAAAAATTAATTCATTATGAAACGGAAGATATACGCATCCATCTTATTGGTCATTATGCTGATCAATACTTTCCCCGTATGGGCGTCAAGCCACCGGGAAGCGCCGCTGATCGCAAACGATCCGTTGGCGGACAACACCGATCTGTACGCATTCAGAAGCCCGGACAACCCGGATAAGATTACCATCATTGCCGATTATGTTCCCATGCAATTGCCACAGGGAGGACCGAACTATTATTCATTCGGTGAAAATATCCGCTATGAGATTCATATTGATAACAATATTAGTACTCCCGGTGATGACATCATATACCGGTTCACTTTTCACAAAACCAATCAGGATCCCACCACATTTTTTAATATCAGGCTGGGAAAGCAAAATCTGAAAACGACTTATGAGCTGGAAAGAAGCATGAATGGAGGAAAATCCTTTGAACAGATCATCAACGATGGGATTGTTCCGCCGCCCAATATCGGGCCCCGCTCGATAAGCTCTGCTGTTGGCTTGAATGTCGCTGATTATAATGCCTTAATAACCCAGGCGATCACTACTGCCAGTAGCGGAGAAAAAGTATTCTGCGGCACTGCGGATGATCCTTTCTTTGTTGACCTTGGCGGTATCTTTGACCTCGGGGACGCGCCGCGTACGACCGGTACCGCGCCCAGTGATGGTCTGAAGTGCAAGAACGTTTCTGCCATTGCTCTTCAAGTGGATATTTCCACCTTACAAAAAGATCATAAGCCAGTTTCGGCGGCAACAAACATCCTTGACCCGAACTATGTCATTGGAGTATGGGCCTCAGCCAGCAGGCAATCCATCAAAACGTTGAATAAACCAACTTCTGCAGATATGGGTAGTTGGAGAAGAGACCGTGGCAATAATGGCATTGAATCTTTTTCAGGTCCCTGGGTACAGGTTTCAAGACTTGGTATGCCGCTGACCAATGAAGCGGTGATTCCTGTGGGCAAGAAAGATCTATGGAATTCGCTCACTCCATACCAGGACCTTCCCAACATCAAGACCTTTGGCAATTATTTTTATAACCCCGAGCTTGCTCTGTATATGGATGACACCTTTTTCGGTTCTGCTGTTCCCGCCCTTGCGCCATTGCGGATCCAACGAAATTCACTTGGTTCCTTTGGTTTTGGCAATGAACAAAATGGTCTTTATGGTTTAAAAGGGAATCCGGCACTGACCGGCACGGCTCTTGACGATAATGTTTTTGGTACATTACTTCTCCCTGCACCGAATTCACCCCGTTCTGTGGATTTGTGGCCGATATTCAATACCGGAGTTCCCAATCTCGCTCCTTATCAACTCGCGACAGGAAAGGCTGGCAATCCCCTTGCTGCCGGAAAACCATTCGTTAATAATTTTTTACCTTCCGGCGGGGACATGCTTCGCTTGAATATGGCTGTGCCACCTACCCCGAGGAACGATCCCAATTTTAATCCACTCGGTTTGGTATATGCTGCCGTGCTTGGACTGACAAACCCAGCATACAATGCAGATACGTCCCTGCAATTCATTCCGAATATGGACGGTTTCCCGAATGGCAGGAGGCTTGAAGATGATGTGACACGCATCGAGTTACAAGCTGTCGGAGGTGTAGTTCTC
>DATGFZ010000114.1:0-3822 GCA_035308805.1 Puia sp.
AAAAATGGTGCAGTGCCCCAGTTCTCCGGTTACCCAACCCAGGTAGAAAAATAATCCCGGATATTTCGTGCCGGCTGGAAAGTGATTCAGAAAATGAAAAATGTTTAATACCCTCAAACAAAATGTTGTGGAAAGTTTATAAATGTCGGGTTTAGCATGAGTGAAGCAGGGTTAATTCGCGAACGACATGCACGCGGGGCATGTAGGAAAAATGGGAAGAGGACAAATGTTTGAAAAAAAAAATAATTACGTTATAAATATTGGGTAATGACAATATTGCAAAAAAAATGAATATGGTTATGCTAAAGAATTATTTCAAAATCGCCTGGAGAAATTTATTGAAGAACAAAGCGTATTCCATCATTAATATTGCCGGTTTGGCTTCAGGAATGGCGGTTGCTATGATTATCGGTCTGTGGATATACGACGAGGCTTCCGCCAACAGGCACTTTAAAAATTATGAAACGATTTATCAGGTGATGATGCATCAAACTTTCGATGGTGTTCGCTACTCGCAACAGGCACTGCCTTATCCGATGGGAGAAGAACTTAAAAATAAATACCCTGATTTTAAAGGTGTGGCCATGTGTGATTGGGGCCAACAGCATTCTTTGATGTACGGGGAAAAGAAATTCAATAAATACGGACATTTTATAGGAGAAGATGCAGTAAGTATGTTTTCAATAAAAATTCTGAACGGGGATAAGTATCCGCTGAATGATCCTTATTCAATTGTATTGACCGATGAAACGGCTAAAACAATTTTCGGTGATGAAAACCCTATTGGCAAAGTAGTGAAGCTGGATAATCAAACCAATTTGAAAGTGACTGCTATAGTTCCAAAGCAACCGAAGAACAGTTCGATCAGTTTTGATTACCTGATCCCCTTTCAATTGCAGGAGATCATTTATAGCTGGGTCAAACAATATCACAAAACAAATTGGGGTAATAACTCGTGGCAGGTTTTTGTACAATTGAATAACAATGCCAGTTTTGCATCGGTAAATGCTAAAATAAAAAACGTCGTCATTTCGCATTTTACAGATGAAAATACATTGAAGCATATTATTCCTGAAGTTTTTGTCCACCCAATGGCTAAATGGAGACTGTACAGCGATTTCGAAAATGGCAGGAACACAGGGGGCTTCATCAAGTACGTTCGCATGTTTGGCATTTTAGGTCTGATCGTCCTGCTTATCGCATGCATCAACTTCATGAATTTAAGCACCGCGCGTTCAGAAAAAAGAGCAAAGGAAGTTGGCGTCAGAAAAGCAGTTGGCTCCGGAAGAAAACAACTCATCAGCCAATTTCTAAGTGAGTCTATGTTGATCTCTGCACTTGCATTTTTATTTGCATTAGGCATTGTGATCATTGCACTTCCCTATTTCAATAGACTCACCGATAAGGCAATGGGCTTGCAAATTGCAAGTCCGCTTTTTTGGATGATTATGATCGTATTCACCCTCATCACCGGTTTGCTTGCCGGCAGTTATCCTGCATTTTATCTTTCTTCTTTTAACCCGGTTCGCGTGCTGAAAGGCAATTTAAAAGCAGGCAAAAGCAGCTCTCTGCCACGAAAAATACTCGTAGTGCTTCAGTTTTCAAGTTCGGTTATTTTGATGATTGGAACGATCATTATCAATCAGCAAATACAATACGGAAAGGATCGTCCGATTGGATTTAGTAACAAAGGATTGATAACAGTAAACTGGTCGGATGATATTGCGAAAAATTATGAGGTCATCCGGCAGGAATTGCTTGGTACGGGTGCTGTAGTATCTGCCGCGCAAAGCAACTCCCCCCCCTCAGATATTTACAGCAATAATAATGGATGGGAATGGCAGGGAAGTCAGCCTGTCGAAAAATCCACGGTCTTCTCTACTATCGCTACGGCATACGATTACGCAAAGACCTTAGGTATCAACATGCTTGCAGGCAGAGATTTTTCAAGAGCATTCGCAGATTCAAATGCGGTGATCTTAAATCAGGCGGCGGTGAAACGCATGCGGCTTAAAAATCCTGTAGGGGCAATGTTGAAGTGGAATGATAAACCAATGAGGGTGATAGGCGTCATACCGGATATACAAATGGAATCCCCGTTTAGACCCATTTCACCACTCACCATTATCTTTAATAAAGAGTGGGTTGGGTTTATAAATATACGGATGAACCCGAACATGTCTGCTTCAAAAGCCATTGCACTGATCAAACCGATCTTTGATAAATATAATCCGGCTTTCCCCTTTGAATATAAGTTCGCCGACGAAGAATACGCCAAAAAATTTAATTATGAAGAGCTAGTCGGAAATCTTGCGGCCATCATTGCCGTATTGGCGATTTTTATTTCTTGTCTCGGACTTTTTGGTTTGGCTTCCTTTACTGCTGAACAGCGGGTGAAGGAAATAGGAGTAAGAAAAGTGCTTGGAGCCAGTGTTTTCAATTTATGGCAATTGCTTTCGAAGGATTTTGTGATCCTTGTTTTGACCTCCTGCGCCATTGCCATTCCCGTTGGATGGTATTTTATGAACGAATGGTTGAAAGGATATGCGTATAAAACCAGCATTGGAATTGGAATTTTTCTAATGGTCGTGTCAATGTCAATGGCGATCACACTTATCACGGTGAGTTTCCAGGCGATCAAAGCAGCAATAGCCAACCCGGTGAAGAGTTTGAGAACAGAATAATTGATAATTGACAATTAGAAAAACCCGATATATGCCGGCATTTTTGCCCGTATTTGAGTGCAGGGAAATGTGATTTTTAGAGATGTGTGTTTGCATTTGGTAGGGAGCGGAGGTATCGGACCAGTCCAGCATACAAGACTAAAATATACCAATGCGCCGGCGATGATAAACTGATTTGCAATCAGACGCGATCCGACACGGGGAGAGTTTCCAGGTCTATAACGAAAGCGGGTTGATTTGAATACACTCTAGTCATTCATATTGCTTAAATATTTTTACCATGTTTAAAAACCATTTAAAAATTTCACTCAGGTATTTGTGGAAAAACAAAACTGCGTCAACCATAAATATTTTCGGACTCACAATAGGTCTGACGTGTTGCCTGTTGATTGCCTTGTACATTCAGCACGAGGTTGGTTATGATGGTTTCGAAAAGAATGGAAACCGTATTGCGCGCGTGATCATGGAATATAGTTTTGCCGGAAGTCCGGAATCGAATAAGGGAAATTACACGAGCGTTCGTGTTGCAAAAGTATTTAAGCAGGTTTTTCCTGAAGTAGAATCTGCAATACGGATGACACAATATTCAAGAGTGGTTGCCTTTAAAGACAAACTGATCGATGAAAAGAATTTCATGTACGCGGATTCGACATTCTTCGATTTCTTTTCTTTTAATTTATTACGTGGAAATATTCACAGCATTTTATCGGAGCCGTATGATGTGGTGCTCACACAATCAACGGCAAAAAAATATTTTGGCAATGAAGATCCCATTGGTAAAGCGATTAGAGTTGGCGACGACAGTAATCTTTACCAGGTTACTGGCATTATGCAGGATTGCCCGTCAAACTCACAGATTAAATTTGATTTTCTTGCTTCTTTTTCTTCATTGGGAATAACAGCCGATTGGGAAAAGACGTATTGGGACGCAAATTACACAACTTATTTACTCCTGAAAAATGAGCTATCCATTTCCACTTTGCAGGCGAAGCTTCCTGCATTCATGAAAAAAGAAATGGAAGGTCAGGGAGCTACAGTAAATTTTTATTTAGAGCCTTTTGACAAAATACATTTGCATTCTCCCTATGGAGGATTTGAACCGAATAACAGTATCTCCTATATTTATATTCTTGCTGCT
>DATGFZ010000115.1:0-1971 GCA_035308805.1 Puia sp.
GAGATATATTATCGCGCCACAGGGCCTTCAGGTTGGTGCAAGTGTATTATCGGGCGATGATATCGCCCCGGAAGTGGGAAATGCGTTGCAGATGAAAAATATGCCGCTGGGTACTAATGTTCACAACATTGAGACGCAGCCCGGACAGGGTGGGAAGATGGTTCGGAGTGCTGGAACTTCTGCGCAGTTAACGAATAAAGAAGAAAAATATGCTGTGTTGAAAATGCCTTCAGGGGAGTTAAGGAAAATATTGATCAATTGTTATGCAACTGTTGGTGTTGTTTCAAACAGCGATCACAATTTGCAGAGCATGGGTAAAGCCGGACGCAATCGTTGGAGAGGAATCCGGCCCCGAACCCGCGGTGTAGCCATGAATCCCGTGGATCATCCGATGGGTGGCGGGGAAGGAAAGGCTTCAGGCGGTCATCCCAGATCAAGAAAAGGATTGTACGCAAAAGGTTTAAAAACCCGTAAACGGGGTAAAGGAAGCGATAAACTGATTATTCAAAGAAAAAACGGTAAGAAGATAACGCAGTAAAAAATGGGATAAAATGATTGTGTTGCAATGGCATAATTAAATTATCCAATCATCAAATCATCAAATTAGAAACATGGCTCGTTCAATCAAAAAAGGTCCTTATGTAGCAGCAAAACTTGAAAAAAAAGTTCTTGGTGTTAATGAAGGAAAAATAAAAAAGGGTGTGATCAAAACATGGAGTCGCCGTTCAACAGTTACCCCGGATTTTGTAGGTCATACTTTTGCAGTGCACAATGGAAACAAATTCATTCCGGTGTACGTTACGGAATTTATGGTTGGTCACAAACTTGGTGAGTTTGCGCCTACCCGCCAGTTCAAAGGACATTCGAGTAAGAAAATTGAAGGATAAAACAGTTTGAAGATTGTACAACATCAACTACAATTCTTAAACTTTAAACAAATAACATGGAAGCAGTAGCAAAATTGAAGAATCATCCCACATCGCCTCGAAAAATGCGATTGCTTGCGGATGAAATTCGTGGTTTGCCAGTGGAAAAAGCATTGTCTTTGCTGGAGCATCATCCGCAACATTCGGCAACTCCATTGCACAAGTTGTTATGGTCTGCTGTAAAAAACTGGGAACAAAAAAATGAAGGGCAAAGCGCGGCAGATGCAGGTCTTGTTGTGAAAACAGTTTTTGTGGATGGTGGAGCTGTATTGAAACGTATGCGACCGGCTCCGCAAGGTCGGGGATACCGTGTTCGCAAACGCAGCAATCATGTAACAATAATCGTTGACGGAAAAAAATAATTAGCAAATTATCACAATAGCAAATTAAAAACATGGGTCAAAAAACAAATCCTATTGGTGCAAGATTGGGAATCATTCGCGGTTGGGAATCCAACTGGTATGCCAACAAAAAAGACTATGCAACCAAATTGATTGAAGACAATAAAATAAGGACTTACCTGAATGCTCGTATCAGTAAAGGTGGTATTGCAAGAATTATTATTGAGCGCACCCTGAATAAACTCATTGTTACCATACACACCTCAAAACCAGGGATTATTATCGGTAAAGGCGGAGGCGAGGTTGATCGCATCAAAGAAGAATTGAAAAAACTTACTGGTAAAGAGGATGTGCAGATTAATATTTTAGAAATTCGACGCCCCGAACTGGACGCAAATATTGTAGGCGAAACAATTGCCCGGCAAATTGAAAATCGCATCAATTACAAACGTGCAATCAAGATGGCAATAGCTTCGGCATTGAGAATGGGGGCTGAGGGAATTAAGGTAAAAGTAGGTGGGCGGCTGGGTGGCGCTGAAATCGCGCGCACGGAAGAAATAAAACAGGGTCGTACACCTTTGCATACTTTACGCATGGATATTGACTACGCAAGCGTTTTTGCGCTGACCGTGTATGGAAAGATTGGAATTAAAGTTTGGATATGCAAGGGTGAAGTGTTAACGAAAAGAGATTTGAATCCGAAT
>DATGFZ010000116.1:0-1547 GCA_035308805.1 Puia sp.
TTACTAACCGATAATCAAAACGACTTTTTTATGGGAACTATTTATATTCTATGGCTTCGTCAGATGAAAAAATACAGGCGCTCAGGATTACGCATGGTATTGAGTATAATCCAGCCGCTTGTTTATTTTCTCGCACTTGGCTATGGTTTTAATTCTATTTTTCAGCAGGCAGGTCGCGGAAGTTATGTTCAGTTCATTGTTCCCGGCGTGGTCGCGCAAACGATTTTATTTACCTCCATTTTTTGGGGGGCGAATATTCTTTTCGATAAACAATTTGGGTTTCTGAAAGAAACACTGGTAGCGCCGGTTTCGCGGATCCAGGTTATGCTGGGTGGCGCGCTCGGCGGTGCAACGATCGGCGTTATTCAAGGCATTGTATTATTTCTTATCGCGCTTGCATTTGGTTTTCATCCTTACAGCTGGATGGGTGTTTTGGTTTCCGTCGGTTTTATGATCATGCTTTCACTGGCGATGGTGAGTTTCAGTTCGGGCATCGGCGCAGTGGTCAACGACATGCCGAGTTTTATGGCTGCCACAAATTTTTTAGTAGTTCCGCTTTTCTTTTTATCCGGGTCCATGTATCCGCTAGACAATATTCCTACCGTAATGAAAGTGATCGCTTCGATAAACCCATTGTCATATTCGATCGATGCGATGCGCACATCATTGATCAATCAATCGCATTTCGGATTAACAACGGATTTTATTGTTATGTCAATTACCCTCGTTGTGTTATTTGCTTTTTCCGTTTACCGGTTCAAAAGAATTGAAGCCTGATTGATTACTTGATATTAAAATGATTCCCGCGCGTCTACGAACTGACGGCTGGGATCAAAAAGGTTCCGGGCTCACCGCCGTCCAACCGCCATCAATTACCAAACTCTGACCCGTAATATGTTTGGCTTCATCGGAAACGAGAAATAATGCTGCATGGGCAATATCCATCGTCGTCGCCGGTCTTCCCATTGGGGTAATGCGCGACCAGGTTCTTTCATAATCCTTATCATCAACAGTCCGTTCAGTAAGGGTGGCACCAGGCGCGATCGCATTAATATTAATATGGTGGGGAGAAAGTTCAATCACTAAATTTTTTGCGAGCATCTCAAGTGCGGCTTTTGTCATCCCATAAGCTGCTAAATTTTTATGCGCCTGGTGACCTGTAACAGACGACATTAACAAAATGCTTCCGCCATTTTTTTGCTCTTTCATTTTATTTGCAGCGGCTTGTGTAAGAAAAAAACTACCCCCTAAATTTACCTGCATCACTTTATAAAAAGAGGTTGGTGGATAAGAAAGAAAATCACCAAATAATGTAATTCCGGCGTTAGCGATAACAATATCGATACTCCTAAATTTTTCAACTGCCAAATCAACGAGCCTATCAATAAATGAAATATCGGAAACGTCGCCGGCAACCGCCATGCAGTTGCCGCTTTCATTTGTTATCTTCCTAGATGCAGCATCGGCAAGATTTTCATCAATGTCATTTAACAAAACATGAGCGCCATTTAATGATAATTGACGACATATCTCAAAACCAATGCCTT
>DATGFZ010000117.1:0-9731 GCA_035308805.1 Puia sp.
GATGAACCAACCAATCATCTTGATCTGGAATCCATACAGGCGTTCAACGAAGGTATTGTAAATTTTAAAGGAGTCGTGTTGATCACTTCTCATGATCATACTTTTTTACAAACAGTGGCCAATCGCGTAATCGAAATAACTCCAAAAGGGATCATAGATAGGCTGATGAGCTTTGATGAATATCTTGAAAATGCGCGCGTTAAAGAATTGCAGCAAGAACTTTACAGTAATTCCAATTTTGTGAGAGTTTGAAAACCTCCATGCGGGCTTTCAGAATATGGATTGAGTTTATTCAGCCATCAGGTACAATGAAAAATCTTATCATTATCTAGGAATTATGTCATACACACTTCCATCTCAAACCCGTATTGGTCATGTACATTTAAAGGTTGCCGACCTGGAAAAAGCATTTTCCTTTTATCGTGACTTATTGGGCTTTGAAGAAATGCAACGCTATGGGAAAGAGGCTGTATTTATTTCAGCAGGGGGTTATCATCATCATATTGGGTTAAACACCTGGTACAGCAAAAACGCACCCCCTGCACCGAAAAACAGTGCGGGATTATTTCATACTGCAATTGTTTATCCAACTAGAAAGGACCTGGCGATCGCATTAAAAAGACTGATTGATGCACGCTACCCGATAACAGGTTTGGCAGATCATGGTGTCTCAGAGGCAATTTATCTAGACGATCCGGATGGAAACGGTGTTGAATTATATTGGGATAAACCAAAGACAGCATGGCCTTATGACGCAGATGGAAATTTGCAAATGGGTACTGGTCATTTATCTGTCGACGATTTGCTGGCTGAAATCAATAAAGAATAGTTCTCACAATTTTTTTATTTTTTAAAATCTGATAAATACAGCCAAGTTGAATCGATAGTGTCAATGGAGAAATGCTTTCCATAATAAATCCTGTAAATCTTTTATTGGTGTATTGAAATGCAAATGACATATTATAAAAGCTTTCGGATCCTTGATTGATGGATTGGTTTAGTTGCTGATAAGCTCCATTTAAGACTTTGCCGCTTGCTAATTTTAATCCCCAGGAACCGTACTTTGTTCTAAAAGCAAATTCGCTAGTCCAGCTTATGGTAACAAATGAGGGGTCCCTTGCAATAAATGTTGCGGCCGAATCGGAAAGCTCCTTCCTAAACTTTAAATAATTTCCAAATTCATTTTGTTCGGAAAATTCCAGACCAATCCTCCATTCACTTTTCCCCAGGGGAATTGCAAAATCAAATCCGCCATTCAAACCAACTCCTCCAAAAAATTTACTGCCTGCGTTTTTATTAATGATTGTATAATTAACTGTATGGCTGTTGCCAAAGCTATCATATTTATTGACCGCGTAATTTCCAAGAGTAAGGTCCAACCCATAGTACAATTCAAAAAAACCAATATTGTGTGTGCGATAAATATTTGTTCGAAAATCATAGATTCCATCTCTTTCCCCGAGTTCATTGGTAATGCCAGAGAAAAAAGAACCGCTCACCAATAATGCAGACTTTACGGAGTCAGATCTGAGCGGGATGGCATGATAAGTATTATTGTTGGTATCGAAAGGACTCACATAATAAGCGAAACGAAAGCAGCTTTGCAAAAAAATGGAAGCAATCAGAAAAGCAATTGCATTTTGTTTCATGGAAAGATTGTGGAATTGGACTTAGGACAGCCATTTTTTTTCCCATGCTGCTTTCTCAGGCAGAAATTTCGCGCAAGATTTTAGCGGTTATGCTTCAATTATCCCATCCTTAGCCATTGTTCCACATAACTTACTGATTTTGCCTTGTTTAATACAATAAATTCCCATTTTTGGCATTCTTAATAAAAACATTTTTGTTTTACCCAAGACTGCTTATAATGATTTTGATGTGTTGTGGTATCTTTCTTACTACAAATGGTCAGCAGCAGCGATCCAAAATACCTGTGCAGGCACCAAAAAATATCAGCTCCAATCTTCATAGAAAATATATTCACGTACAAAACGAAACTGTTTCCTTTGATTCCTTAAGCATTATTCCTCCAACATTTTCAGTGGCGGGGGTAAGCGATTCCTCGTATACGCTCGATTTTATCAATGCAAAAATTACCTGGAAACAAAAGCCAAATGCAGACAGCGTAGTTATAACCTACCGCACATTTCCTTTCAGATTCAACAGCGTTGTAAAAAGATTGAACTATGACAGCATCGCCGGAAATTTTATGGTTCAGCCATATACATTGACTAAGAATGGTCAAAGCGCTGATGAAAATTTTTTCAACTTTGGCAATATCACTTACAACGGAAGTTTTGGAAGGTCGCTGACTTTTGGAAACAACCAGGATGCTGTCGTGACTTCCAATCTTAATCTGCAGATAAACGGATATCTGTCCGACAGCATACAAATTTCTGCTGCACTCACGGATAATAATATTCCCATTCAACCCGACGGAACGACTGCGCAGCTGAGTGAATTCGATAAAATATTTCTTCAATTTAAGAAGAAAAACTGGGCGCTCAGCATGGGCGATATTGATCTGCGGCAGAACCAGCAATATTTTTTGAGTTTTTATAAGAGATTGCAGGGTGCATCTTTTGAAACGACAAATCAACTCGCAACAAACATAACCAACAGATCGTCTGTCAGCGCAGCAATCGCAAAAGGGAAATTCAACAGAAATATTTTTCAGGGACAGGAAGGGAACCAGGGGCCTTATCGGTTACAAGGCGCAAATAATGAACTGTATTTTGTTGTGCTTGCAGGAACTGAAAAAGTATTTGTTGATGGTCAAATGATGCAGCGAGGGGAAGACCAGGATTATATTATCAACTACAACACTGCGGAAGTCACCTTTACTCCAAAACGAATGATAACGCAGGATTCAAGAATACAGGTGGAGTTTGAGTATTCGAATCAGAATTATTTAAATGTGAATTTGAATTTTTATAATGAAACCCAATTCGGAAACAAACTAAAATTAAAATTCGGAATTTATAATGATGACGATTCGAGAAATTCACCCATCAACCAGACATTAGATCCAGACCAGATACGATTTTTAAATGGAATTGGTGATAGCGTTAATAAAGCATTTTACCCTACCGCTCCATTGGATACACTTGGCCCCGGTAAAGTGTTATATCGAAAAACGGATACTGTTTACCAGGCAGCAAATGGTTTGTATTACCATGATTCTGTGTATGTTTTTTCTGTTGATTCAACTCAAAAATTATACAATCTTTCTTTTGCAGATGTAGGAGTCGGCAACGGAGATTATCTTCCAAATTTAAATGGTATTAACGGAAACGTTTACCAATGGGTTGCGCCGGTAAACGGTAAACATCAGGGTCAGTTTCTCGCAGCCCAATTTCTGGTTACCCCAAAAACACAACGTATAGTTAGTATTGGAGCCGAATACAACATCAGCAAATCAACTGTTTTTTCAATAGAAGGTGCGGGAAGTCATTATGACGTCAATACACTTTCCACAATTGGTAAAGCCAATGACAATGGATATGCAATAAAGATGCAATTAAAAAACACGCATCCTTTTACTTCAAAAAATGGGTTACAATTAATAAGCACCCTGGGTTACGAATATGTAGATGCAAGATTTCAATCAATTGAACCATTACGTACAGTCGAGTTTTTAAGGGATTGGGGATTACCATTGCAGTTGAATACGGTGAGTGACAATGAGTCCCTGTACACGACAGGTTTTCAATTAATTGATAAGCAAAAGAATTCGCTCAAATACATCTTTGAAAATTATGACCGGGGAACCGACTTTACCGGTGTGCGCAACACACTGATACAAAATCAAAAAATTGCCGGATGGAATTTTAATAATCAATTCAGTTTAACCAACAGCGATGGAACTTATGGCAAAGGGTATTACCTGCGTCCGACGATTGATATCTCAAAACAATTGACAAAACTCTATAACTATACCATTGGAGCCAATTATTCCATTGAACACAATGAAATTCATGACAAGGTTTCCGACACCGTTTCTGGTACAAGTTTCGCCTTTCAAACGTTTAAAGCTTTTCTCAGATCGCCTACAAAAAATGGCAATCACTGGGGATTGAGTTATGAAACACGCGAGAATTCCTACCCCCATGGGAATGCGTTGGTTAAAGGCGATAAGAGCAGAAGCTTCAATCTTACTGCTGATATTCTAAGAAGCAAACACCATCAGTTTCATTTCACGGCGACATACCGGACGCTGGATGTTTTAGATAGTTTGGTGAACCCGCAAAAATCAGACAAAACGTTGCTCGGGCGAGCAGAATATATTGTAAACGAATGGAAAGGGTTGTTGATGGGAAGTATTTTGTATGAAGTCGGATCCGGACAGGAACAAAAACAAACATATACGTACCTGCAGGTTCCGGCAGGGACCGGCCAATATACATGGATAGATTTAAATAAGGATGGGATTCAGCAGCTGAATGAATTTGTACTTGCACAATTCCAGGATCAGGCTGATTATATTAAAGTGTTCACTCCGACCAATGATTATATCAAAGCGAATTATAACACCTTCAATTACAGTTTGAGCATTAGTCCGCGTTCGGTAATCAGTCCCTTTAAAAATAAAGGATTCAAAAAAATATTGGGTGCCATGAATTTTCAAAGTTCGCTGCAGTTGAATCAAAAAGAACAGGCTAACGGGATCGTGCAATTAAATCCGGTGAACAAATTGCCTCTGAATGATACCTCGTTGATAACCCGGTCTCTAGTTTTTACCAATACGTATTCATTTAATAAAGCCAATCCTAAATGGGGTTTTGATGTAAATAATTCTATGAGTTCAGGAAAATCCCTGCTTACCTACGGATATGAAAGTAAATTGCTGCGCGAATGGACATTCAGACCACGCATTAATTTTTCCCGATCATTTGCATTTAATGGAATTTTTAAAACAGGCATCAATCAGTTATTCAGCTCCAGTTCGGACATTGACAGCAGTGACTATAATCTGCAGCAATATTCCATAGAACCTGATTTTACTTATGTCCGCAAAAGCACTTTCCGTATTACAACAGGATATAAATATTACAGCAAAATAAACGCAGCTGCTTATGGTGGACAAGTCTATTCATCCAATTCAATAAATACGGAAATAAAATATAATATTCTTCAAAGCACCTCAATTGATGCAAAGTTTACTTATACGGGAATTCAATATTCGGGAAATCCTACCTCTACCATCAGTTATGTCATTCTCGACGGATTGTTGCCTGGGAAGAATTTTTTATGGAGCATCGATTTCACCAAAAAAATAGGTGGAAATTTGGAATTGAATCTGCAATACGAAGGAAGAAAGCCGGGTGAAGGTCAAACGATAAATACCGGAAGGGCATCATTAAGAGCAATACTATAAAAAAAACCCCGCCAGGAAGCGGGGCATTTTATTTTATTCGGTTTTTCAGAGTAATTACTTTGATTTATATTAACCGAAGATTCCACCTTTCTTTAATTCTTTTGTTCCTTCTCCAATCTTAAATCCATTGTGGTAGATCTGGATTGTGTATACCCCTCTTTGGAAAGGAGTATCTTGTTTCCACGCGAATTGGACTGATTTCTTTTTGCCAGCTTCGAAATCTACGCCAACTTTAGAGGTAAAAGGCTTGTCACCTTCATCGCGTGTTGTAAATGTTCCCGAGCCCAAAGCAGGTACCGAAACCGGTTTGCCATCAGGAGCGGTAATACATACGTAAACATCTGTTTGCGCTGTTGTAGCAATACGATTGTCAACATCAAAGGAAATGACCAACTTATCCACTTTCTTTGCATTGGTGGTCATTTTTTCTTGTCCGTTGCTTTTGCTGTGAACAGCAGTGATGGTGATGTTTGATGCGTTAAGTGTAGAAGCGATATCCACCTTCTTGGAAAGATCCTGATTTGTTGCAGTTGTTGTCTGCAAATCAGTAGTAAGCTTTTCTTTTTCCTGGGTCAACTGAGTTTTATCTGCCGTTAACTGGGTGTTAGCCGTAGTTAAGTCAGAAACCTGTTTTTCAAGATCAGTAATCTTGCCATTTAAATCGTTTATGAGCGCCTTAGCAGTCGCAAGTTCCTTAGCAGTAGCATTCTTTTTGTTCAGGATGCTTCGAATTTCTGCTTTTTTCTTTGCGATTTCTGAATTGCGGTCGTTCAAGGTTGACTGTAACTTGTTGTTGGTACCAGTAAGAGAATCCAAACGAACCAATGCGTCGTCAAAATTCTTTTGAATCTGGCCTTTTTCGTCCGTTACTTTAGCAATTTGTGTTTGCTGTTGTTGTTGAACCTGGTCTTGTTTGTTGTTGTTATACAACACATAGCCCCAAGTTCCTAAGAAACCCGCTGCGAGTAATCCAATTACAAGATTTTTATAATCTTTTTTTGGAGGATCGTTCTGGGGCATTGCTGATGGATAGTTGGTCGTACTCATGGTTTGTTGTTATTGTTATAAAAATTTTTAAGGCTAGCTTGCTGACAGCTAAATTGTTTTTCTATTACCCGTAAATTCGAAAACCGTGCCAAAGTTGTAGTTTATGTTTTAATTTCAGATGATTATTAACATTTGGGTGTCTCATTTTCAATTGATTATAGAAGATATCTACATTCTTATCTCCTTATATTTTACGTAATATTGCATCATAAAATTTTAGCCAGTGACCGTTGAAAAAATTATTAATGATTGGAAGCAAAAGCGATTTAAGCCACTATACTGGTTTGAGGGGGAAGAAGAATATTACATAGATGAGCTAATAAATTATGCAGAACACAACATCCTTTCACCTTCTGAAGCCGCATTCAATCTAAGCATTTTTTATGGCAAAGATGCTTTCTGGGCAGACGTGATCAATGCATGCCGCCGTTACCCGATGACGGGAGATAAACAGGTTGTATTGTTAAAAGAGGCACAACAAATGCGAGATATCGACAAGCTCGAGACCTACATTGACAACCCGCTTTCATCAACCATATTTGTTGTCTCGTATAAAGAAAAGAAGATTGACGGTCGAAGCAAAATGGCAAAGCTATTGAAAGAAAAAGCGGAATTATTTTCCACAAAAAAAATGTATGAGAACCAACTTCCCGAATGGACAGGTGATCTGGTAAAATCAAAAGGGTATACCATTACACCCAAAGCCTTGATACTGCTTGTTGAACATATCGGAAATGACCTTAGCCGGATCAACAATGAACTGGAGAAGATTTTGATAAATCTTGGTTCCAGAAAAAGCATTACAGAAGATGATATCGAGCAATATGTTGGCGTCAGCAAAGAATACAATGTTTTTGAATTGCAGGATGCACTTGCAAGAAAGGATATATCCAAGGCGATCCGCATCGTGCAGTATTTCGAGGCAAATCCGAAAGCAGCGCCCATTCAAATGGTATTGCCGGCCCTGTATAATTTTTTCAGTAAGATTTATATGTTGTTCGGGCAAACAACGACTGACGAAAAGATCATTGCAGCAAATATCGGCACCAATCCCTATTTTGTAAAAGATTATATGGCCGCGGCAAAAAGATATAATTATGAAGGGGTGGAAAGTGCGCTCATTTTGCTTCACGAATATAATCTCAAAAGCATCGGTGTAAACAGCGTTAACACCGGGGATGCATCATTATTAAAAGAAATGATTGCGAAAATGATTGCGTAAGGATATTTATGCTGTTATCGCACTGGCAAGGGTTTAGATTTTCAATGCATTGACTTTATCTTTCGCCAATTGTTCTTTTAATTCATCAAGCCCGTTAAATTTTTGTTCACCCCGTAAATATTTTTTTACATAGACACGTAATTTCTTTCCATAAATATCTTCATCAAAATCAAAAATATTTACTTCGATGGTTTTTTGTTTGCCATCAATGGTCGGGCGATAACCAATATTCATCATTCCTTTGAGCAAGAGAGAATTGCTTCTTACAGGATCGCTCTTTGCCCACGGCCAATCACCAAATCCCACTGTCACTTCCACGGCATACACGCCATCTCCTGGCAACAGTTTTTCTTCATCCTTTATTTTAAGATTTGCAGTCGGATATCCGATAGTCCTTCCCAGCCTATTTCCTTCAATTACCCTTCCTTCAAAAAAGAAATGATAACCCAGTAATTCGGTGGCAGTTTCAATATCCCCAATGATAACTGCATCCCGAATGCGTGTTGAACTTACCGAGATTTCGTTTGATATATGCGGGGGGATTTCCTTCAAAATATAATTTTCTTCTTGGCTTAATTTTGCTAATAAATGATAATCACCTTTGCGGTTTTTACCATATCGATGATCGTATCCGATAATGATGGTATGGGGATGAAATTTCTTAACCAAAAAATCATGGATATATTCTTCTGCAGATTGCCGGGAAAAGACTTCTGTAAACGGGATAATGACAAGATGATCAACTTTTTTTTCTGATAGCAATTCTATTCTTTCATCGAGGGTGTTGATAAGCTTGATTTCTTTTGAGCCAATGATCCTTCTGGGGTGAGGGTGAAAGGTGATAATAATCGTTTCGCCATTTATTTTTTTTGCCTCATTATGTAATTGCTGAATAATTTTTTGATGCCCTGTGTGTACACCATCAAATGTACCAATAGTGATCACCGCATTCTTGAAATTTGGAAGCCGCTCTAAATCTCTGTGTACATTCATTGTTTAAATCTATTGCGAAAATACAATAGAAGTCCGAAAGTCCGCAAATCAGAAAAGGCATCAGCTTCCATCGCAATGCCGCGCCGGATTTTAATGAAATTCTGACTTCCTGACTTTCCTTACATTTGCTGCCTGCATTGAAGTTTGCACATCACCAATTAGATTATCAACATGTCTTTATATTCACAACGGGGGGTTTCGCCCCAAAAAGAAGAGGTTCATCAGGCAACCGAAAAACTGGACAAAGGATTATACCCCTTTGCATTTTGTAAAGTTTATTCCGATTATTTAGGAGCAGACAAAAATTTTGTGAATATTATGCATGCTGATGGTGCAGGATCCAAAAGTGTTCTTGCATATTTGTATTGGAAGGAGACAGGGGACCTCAATGTTTGGAAAGGAATTGCGCAAGATGCCATTTCGATGAATTTGGATGATCTGTTGTGTGTCGGTATTCATGATAATTTATTATTCTCGTCGACCATTGACAGGAATAAAAAAAATATCACAGGCGAAATATTGGAAAAAATTATCAATGGCACACAGGAATTTTTTGACGAGATGAAGAATTTTGGCGTGAACATCAATTATCTGGGCGGTGAGACTGCAGATGTTGGTGATGTAGTAAGGACAATTGCCGTTAACGGAACCATGACGGCACGCTGGCAAAAAGAAAAATTGATTACAAATGAAAAAATAAAAGCCGGCGATGTGATTATCGGATTAGCAAGCGATGGACAATCAACATATGAAAAAGAATACAACAGCGGAATTGGAAGCAATGGTTTAACGAGTGCACGCCATGATTTGTTGCATAAAACTTATGGCGCAAGATTTCATGAATCTTATGACACTTCGCTGGATGATCACCTGGTGTATATTGGTCCACATAGAATGACGGATGAGATATCAATTTCGATCAACAGCCAACAATCTACCGTCAATATCGGTAAGTTGTTATTAAGCCCAACTCGAACCTACGCGCCGTTAATGAAAATTTTATTGGAAGAGCATTTTGATAAAATTCACGGATTGATTCATTGCAGTGGGGGCGGACAGACAAAATGCATGAAATATTTGCCGGGTAATTTC
>DATGFZ010000118.1:0-6731 GCA_035308805.1 Puia sp.
CCCATTAGCTTTTTTGAAAGTATTCATCCGCAGGAAAAAATTGATCATTATGGTCAGAACAATTTTTGCAGTTTATATACCAATGGAGTTCGTACAAACCCCAATATCAATTTCAGTATCGCGAATGATTTTTATTATGAAATACACAGGGGAATCAGCAAGATTCTCGAAACAAATAATTTTAAAGAATATAGTGGATGGTTGTTTTTATATGTGCATTTCGACCAACAGGGATTGCTTCGCAACAAAAATGTGCTGCTATACCAGGAAAATGAAACGCTTAAAAGGGAACTGATGAATTTCCTTGACGGATTGAATGCACAAAAGCCCTTGGTAATAAACAACCATAATACGGATTACAGCAAATTTTATGTCGTTCTGATAGAGAACAACCAGCTGGTCATCCCCGAGGAGTTACTGCTAAACAATTTACCCATGAATAAGCGCTAGCGAATTTATTTAAGATGCACCTCGTTCCCATGATCAGGGAGTATAACGGAAACGTATAACCGTAAAAATTGAAAACAGGCATATACAAACCTGCGGATAAAAACCATTCATCAGCGTAATCTTCTTGTACTGCTCTACCCACCCGTCTCCTGCGCCAGACCAAATGCTGCGGCAGCAGTCGCCAAAAGATCCTCCATTTCAAAAGGTTTAGCGAGAAAAAAATCGGCTCCTGCCTCCTCGCTTTTTCCCCTTCCCCCGGTGAGTGCAGAAACCATGATTATCGGAATGTGCCGGGTGGCAGGGTTTTCTTTTATCTGTTTGCAAACGATTGTTCCGTCAACACCGGATAGCAACATGTCCATTAAAATAATATCCGGCTGAATTTCTTTTATCAATAGTTCTACCCCGTTGCCGTCGGCTTTTTTTGATACACGGTATTGTTGATTCCTGAGCATCATTTCCATCATCATCAGGATGTCTTCATTGTCTTCAATAACCAATATGTGATTTTTTGCATTCTCCATCATGTTAAGGTGCTGCAAGCGGAAGTGAAAAATAAAAGGATGATCCCTTTCCGGGTTCACTCTCCACGCCAATATTTCCGCCATGCCGTGAAATGATTTCAGCAGCTATAAACAAACCAATACCAAAACCTGGGAATGTCTTTTCGCTGATGCCTTCTGCCCGGTAGAAGCGTTCAAATATTTTTTGCTGATCGGCTTTACTGATGCCAATCCCATAATCCTGTACGATAACCTTTGCTTCACGATCATCTTTTACCATCCTGACCCGTATGCATACTGAATGGGGCGAATATTTAATGGCATTATTTAGAAAATTGATCATCACCTGGCTTATTCTTTGTCTGTCGGCCGATACTTCCATAACACATTCCTTCGAAAAATCAATGGTATGTCCGGGGTTGATCAGTTTTATTTCGTCAATGATCTCGTCAGCGAGTTCAGCAAGATCAAATTTTTCTATTGACAGCTCAAGACTGCCCGCCTTGATCCTGGAAAGATCGAGTAATTCGGTGACCAGTTTAGTAAGAACCAGGACCTGCTTATCAATGATCTTCAGGGTATTTTTCAAAAAATCATCTTCTTTGTCTTTATATACACTTTGCAATATCTGTACATAACCTTTGATCGAGGTAACCGGTGTTTTTAACTCATGGCTCGCCATGCTGATGAAATAATCTTTTTGTTGTTCGAGTTCTTTTATATCATGAATATCGGTGCTGGTTCCAACCCACATCTGTATATTTCCTTCTTTGTCTTTCTGTGGAACGGCACGGCTTAACTGCCAGCGGTACTGCCCGTCAAAGCGGCGAAAACGATGTTCAAATAAAAAATCAGATCCGCTGACAACGGAGTCATGCCATGTTTTCGCATTCCCCTCGCGGTCATCAGGATGGACAATTTGCATCCATCCGTCTTTATTGATCTGTTCAAACGTTAACCCCGAATAATCAAAAACCGACTTATTAAAATAATTCAAATTTCCACCGGGGTCAGCAGTCCAGATATGCTGAGGCATGGAATCGGCAAGCAAACGGAATTTTCGTTCATTGTCAGCAAGTATTTGCTGGTGTTTTTTCACATCCGTGATGTCACTCAGGGTGCCGATGATCAAATGGGGTTCTCCATTATTTTGATAAAACACCTTACCTTTTACCTCGATCCACCGCAGCGATTTGTCCCTGAGAATGATCCGGGACTCATAGTACAATACCCCGCTTTTGTAGGCTTCACTAAAAGCGGTTTTACGTGTTTGGGCGTCCTCAGGATGCAAATGCCCGATCAATGCTGCATGACTTAATTTTTCCTCCTTTGTATACCCAAAAATTTCATGCAATCTTCCCGATGACTCAATTTCGTCTGTCAGCAAATTGATTTCAAAAACGCCCAGTTCGCGCGCCGTGATCACAATATTTAATTTCTCTTCATTTTTTTCAACTTTTTTATGCGCCATCACCTGTTGGGTAACATCCATGCCCACGGTCATGATGCCATCAATTTTACCCTGGGTGTCATAGAGCGGTTCGTAACTGAAATTGACGTAAAGCGTTTCAATTTGATCACCATGAAGTATTTGTACCGGGAGCTCTACCGCTGCAAACCGGTTACCTGTTTCGTAAACATCATCCAGCAATTGCTTAATTCCCTGATCCGCCAACTCCGGCATGACATCCAGTATCGGTTTATTCAGTACGTCTTTCTCCTTTCTTCCCCACAATTCAAGCGCCTTTGAATTGGCGATCTCTGTAACGTGGTCGGGCCCCCGAAAAATCCCAATGGCCAATGGTGCCTGCAGGATGCTTAAGCGGAGTTTGCGCTCATTTTCTTCCAGCTGTTTTTTAATGATGACTTTTTCCGTCGTCTCGGTGCAGGTGACCAGGACGCCGGCGACTTTTTCTGCATCATCAAAAACCGGACTGTAACTGAATGTCCAGTATACGTCTTCAATGGCGCCGTTGCGGTAAATCGGAACCAGCATATCTTCATGCCAAACCGACTCAGCCTGCTCCATCACCTGATCAATTAATGGTTTGATGATGTCCCAGACCTCCACCCAGGCTTCTTCCGCCTTCATGCCCAGAATAAAAGGATGCTTTCCGTTAATTCCTAAACTAGGCCGGTAGGCATCGTTGTAAAAACAGATAAGCTGCGGGCCCCACCAGAGGAACATGGGGAATTTAGAATTAAGGAGGATATTTAGTGAGATCTGCAGACTTTGCGGCCAGGTTTCCGGACTGCCGATAGCCGTTTTGCTCCAGTCCTTTGACCTGATCAGCTCACTCATCTCCCCGTCGCCGTTAAGGAATTTGATTTTCATTTACCAGAAACAATTTTCAGCTTTTTATGGTTGAAACTATATTCACCCACCATGACAGGGGGATTTTTCATTTGTATATATACATTTTTCTAAGTTCCGAAAATTTTGGTGCTTAGCAAATTCTTTCATCCGGTCAGGTATCGTATCGCATTCTTTCGCAGGCGTTTTGTTTTCTTAGCCGGAGCGGGATTTATTCCGGTAAGCTAACGGACACCTATAACCGAAAATAACGGGTCGATCAGGATAACCGGTTTGTTGGGTCACTGTTGAACCAAATGTTGCACTCCTGCCGGTAAAGAAATATCAACGCGAGGATCTGCAAAATGAATTGCAATACCAGGAGCGCTCTCTCGTAAAAAGGAATAACCGCATAGGATTTGGTCAGGAACAAATAAGATCCTGCCATCAACACAAACAAAACGAGCAGGCTGGTTCGCGCCCATTTTCTGCATAGACTCATTTGCTTTATCAAAAATATCATCATTGCATATCCTGCCAGCGTGAGCAGCAGCCCCTGAACCCCGCCGTTGGTTGCCATGCCCTGGGTAGCGTCGCGGAGGAATATGACTATAGCCGCAATGAACAGGCTTGCGTAGAGCAGGTTCTTGGCAGCGATAAAGCTTTTGGGTTTGTGATATGCGGGTCCCCGGGGAATCATCGTAACGGTATTTTATTGCAAGATAAACAATGAAAAAACAAAAGGGCATAGTAACTTCAAGTCACTGTTAGCAGATTGAAAAGAATAGATTATTTTAGTTTTCCATTTAAAAAAAATGACATGAAAAAATCAAAACAAATGACCAAAGATAAGCCTGAAGAAAAAGGATTTCTGGAATTGGCGGGTGAGGCGATGACCGTTCTCGGTCACGAAATTGTAGCGGGAAAAGATAAACTGATGGAATCTGCTGCCGAGAAAATTACGGAAGTCAAAAAGGCAATCAAGAAAAAAATCAGCAAGAAAAAAGCTGCAGCACCTGCAAAATCCAAATCCGCCGCCCCAAAAAAAGCAATCAAAAAAACCGTAAAAAAAGCTGTGGCAAAAGTTGCAAAGAAAGTGTCAAAGAAATTGCCCGCTAAAAAAGCAGTAAGAAAAAAGAAATAGCGTGCAGGACTAATCCTCCGCTGCTTAGTCCGATTTTCTGCAACACATATCAGTGTCTGTGATATGCCGGGATGGTTACCGGCAGAGCCAATCTATTTATTTAATTAAAATAAAAAATCATGAAAAAAGAAACCGGAACCATAAAAGCCGGAATATCGGAACGTTTTGCACTTGCGGTGACCCAGGCTACCGGAAGCACCATCGGATTTATCACTGCCTTTGTCCTGGTGATTGTCTGGGGTGCGACAGGACCTGTATTTCATTATTCGGAGAGCTGGCAACTGGTCATTAACACCGGAACAACAATCATTACCTTCCTGATGGTTTTCCTCATTCAAAAATCACAGAACAAAGATTCGCTCGCGATCCAGTTAAAATTAAACGAACTGGTTGCGGCACATGAATTTGCCAGCAACAGGCTTGTCAACGTAGAAAGTATGTCAGAAGAAGAACTAAAAGTCATTCAGAAATATTATCACCACCTGAGTTTGAGAACAAAAAATGAAGAAAGCCAGCAGGTGCCTCATTCTATTGATGAAGCCGAACAACTGAGCGAAATAAAAACTCAGCGCGAAATGGAGATCAAAGAACATCTCCGGGACAAAAATAAAAAATGACAGAAATTTTCCCTGTCCTCGGATGATCCTGATTCGTTGTTGCCGCCAAATTCCGTTTTTGGGTAATGATTTCCACGATTACCCGCGCAATTTTACTTTTTATGCGCAATTCCTTACCAAAAAAAATTAGCATGCCATTTGACTTCACTTAAATAATTAATTTAAAAAATTAAATTTATTTTATGGGTAACATTTTATATCTCATCGCCGTGGTACTGGTCATTATCTGGGCTATTGGATTTTTTGGATATGCCGCAGGAGGACTCATTCACATACTGCTGGTCATTGCCGTAATTGCCATATTGCTCAAAGTAATCCGCAATGCCTGATCGGCCAGTCGGCTGAGTATCTTTTTTAAAACCGCAAAAACATTCAAACATGAAACACACTAAGTCTTCCAGTGCGTCCAATGCAGCCATGCACAATTCCAGGTTAGAAGAATTTTTTGTTGATGAGATCAAAGACATCTACTGGGCGGAAAAACACCTGGTAAAGACGTTACCCAAGATGCAGAAAGCAGCCACATCGGCTGCATTGCAAAAAGCCTTTGGCGACCACCTGAAAGTCACTGCAGGGCACGTGACCAGACTTGAAAAAGTTTTTGATTTGCTTGGACATAAACCCCAGGGAAAAAAATGTGATGCCATGGAAGGGATTACCAAAGAAGGCGCATCGATTATTGAAGAAACAAAAAAGGGAACAGCGACCCGTGATGTGGGGCTGATACTTGCCGCGCAAAAAGTAGAACATTATGAGATCTCTACCTACGGAGGTCTTGCGAAGCTCGCCCATACTCTGGGGCACGATGATGCAGCAGAAATATTGAAGACCACGCTAAGTGAAGAAAAACAAGCGGATGAATTGCTTACTTCGATTGCCGAGGATGGGGTAAATGATGAAGCCGCAGGAGAGATGGAAAAATAATACCGTTATTATGATTACTGATCAATCAGGTTATTGAAAAATGACCTGATTTTTTATTATCCATGTCCATAAATAAACCTTGCCATGAATAGTTTATTTGATCGCATCAGAGCATTTAATAAAGACCGGCTTCCTGATATGGTCGAACTGAAATATGAAGCGATGCTTCAGAATTTATTCCGCTTTTACCGGGGTACCAATCACTTGTTCTATGAAGACTTGCAAAAAACCCATACGATTCCGAACGCTCCCCCCGCATGGATCTCGGGTGATCTTCACCTTGAAAATTTCGGGAGCTATAAAGGGAGCAACAGGCTGGTATATTTTGATCTGAATGATTTTGATGAATCCGTTCTCGCCCCTGCATCCTGGGAATTGTTGAGGATGGTGACCAGCATTTTTGTCGCGTTCGAATCACTCCGCATCGAACAAAAGAAAGCCATGAATATGGCGGCTTTATTTTTAAAGACCTATTCCCGGGTGCTGGCTGAAGGCAAACCCGATTATATAGAACCGCGGACAGCGAAAGGCATAGTTTGTGAATTCTTAACGGAAGTAAGCAAGCGAAAGCAAAAAGAAATACTGAAAAAAAGAACCGTACAGAAGAAAAATAAACTGGAGATACTGATGGATGATCCCAGGCATTTTGAGCTTGACAGGAAATTAAAAAAAGATCTGTCCCGCCACATCAACCGATGGTTAAAAAACGACGGGAACAGTCCGTATAATTATAAGGTGATTGACGCCGTTTTTCGACTCGCCGGAACGGGAAGCGTGGGACTAAAGCGATATGCTTTCCT
>DATGFZ010000119.1:0-4885 GCA_035308805.1 Puia sp.
TTTCACTTCTGAAAAAAGATTAGATATGTAGGTATAATTATAATTTAATTTATCACTCAGGTAACAGGAAAATTTTATTTTAGGAAATGCATCACCGTAATGAATCATTTCTATAATCACATTTTTTATTTTTTCAATCAGCATTGCTTTATTGTCATCCAACAGTTCAAGTCCTGATTTGTGTAAAGCAATTCTTAAACATTTGTGCATTCTTTGGGAAGGAGTCTCTTTAATTTCTATTTCTCCTAATTCAATTATGCTATAATGTAATCCCAATTTTTCTAATTCGGACTTCACTACAATTTTGCAGCGGAAACACACCATATTTTTTATGAAAAGCTTCATTTGTTTTCCAATAGTAAAAGGTTAGCAAATCAAAAAGAGTATATCAGGTGAATATGACCGTTAGTTAATTAAATTTTAATAACTCAAAGTTCTTCTTCCTGTCATTAATTGCTTTATAAGATTACCAAAAAGAGTTATATAATTCACAGATACTAAAGGGAATTAAGTATTTCCTCTTAGAATGCATCAATTTTATTTCATTCTGCTGAAAGAAATATTTTTTGAAAGAATGCAAAGGCTGTAAATAATTTGAGAAATATATTTGTTTGGAATCGGAAAAATATCCAGTGAGTAGTTCCAAAAAAAAAGTCCCGTACAGGACGGAACTCTTAATCGAAGCCAACTGCTATTTGGATTTCTATATGATATACGGATCAGGATAATAAAATTAGATTTTTTTTTTTGCTGGATATTATACAATTCTGCAAATAAGTTATATGATTCACAGGTTATTTTATTCGATTGCGTATTTTCACTTCTTTCCTTAAACAAAGGAGTAGTGTTCTAACAAGTCATGTTAATCCTGCTATATTATCCATTTTCAATGAAAGAATTATCGTTTGAAGAATCATATAATGAAGCGCTTCTCAAATGCTTTATTTTTTTAAAAAAAGATGGAGTAAGTCCGGTAATTTTTTTGAATTGTGTGGATAAATGAGCGCTGCTACTATAGCCCATCTTCCAGGCAATCTCGGTAATATTATGTTGATCATAAATCAGCAATTCTTTAACGCGCTCGATTTTGTGAATAATAAGGAAATGCTCAATGGTTATCCCTTGCGATTCTGAAAACAGTGAAGCAAGCCCTGCATAATCGTGATGGAGTTTCTCACTTAAATATTCTGAAAAATTTATTTCAAGCGGTTCTTCGGAATAGTGAACGAGTTCTACAATCACCGTTTTTATTTTTTGAATAAGAACACTTTTCTTATCATCAATCAATTCTATGCCTGATTTCTTTAATGCTGTATTTAATTCATTCTGCTGACCTGGAGAAATGTCTTCTTCTATCTCCGCTTCTCCCAGTACCACATTTATTGAATGCAATCCCATTTTTTCCAACTCTGACTTTACCAGCATTTTACAGCGAATGCTAACCATGAATTTGAAAAATAGTTTCATAAGTCAAAAAATATGAGCAGAGGGAGCGCTTTAAAGTGGGCAGAGTAAAAAAAATACTATTCTTTTATCGGGTAATAAGAGGATAACAGGCGCAGAAGTCCGGTTAGTTTTTCAGATCCATTGTAATTATTGTAATATGTTTTCAGGGTACACGCAGAAAGATATACAATTTAAATCAGAATCAGATTGTATTCGGTTTATTAAATGAGCACATACATGATAACCCTTATTGAACCTAATTTTAAGTAAGCTGTCAAATAATTACACTAAATATCTCTTTACATCTCTGTGATCTTCTTGATATCCAATTTGTTCCTCAATAGTTTCATATCATCACTCACTTTTCTATCCTGCGTTTTAGCATAATGTTGGGTGATTTTAATGCTTTTATGTCCAAGCATTTTACTGACTGTTTCAATGGGCACACCATTATTTAAGGTGACCGTTGTTGCAAAAGTGTGCCGGGCCATATGATATGTGAGTCTTTTACTGATTCCACACACATCGGCGATCTCTTTTAAATATTCATTTAATTTTTGATTGCTCCATACCGGCAATACCTTTCCATTGTTTTGACATTGGGGATGATTTTTATATCTTTCAAGGATTTCAAGTGTTACGGGCAGAAGTGGAATCCTGAAAGGGGTTTCCGTTTTTTGCCTGTTTGAATAAATCCATTTTTCGTCATCAATTCCATTAACGATTGCTGATCTTTCAAGATTATAAACATCGACATAAGCTAACCCGGTATAACAACTGAATAAAAAAATATCTCTGGTAATGTTTAACCTTTCTGTTAAAAATTGCTTTGAAGCAATGGCAGATAATTCATCGTTTGTTAATATTTCCCTGACGACTTCTTTTGTTGCCAGGTTAAATCCATAAAAAGGATCCCTGAGTAACCATCCTTTTTTCAAGCAAAGCAATACGACCTTTTTTAGATTGGATAGGTATTTCATTGTTGAGTTATGGCCGCATTTTCGAACTCCCTTCAAATAAAAATCATATTCCGCAATAAATTCATAATTCAATTTTTTTATGTCAATGTCGGGGAGATGGTATTTCCAGGAAATAAATTCTCTGGTATGTTCCAAAGCCGTGTTATATCTTTTAAGTGTAAGCGCGGCATAACTTTTACCAATCAAAGCTTTTATCTGATCATTGTGTTGGAGAAATATTTCTAGAATCTTTTTTGGATGTTCTTTAATTCCAATCAGTTTATCTTTTATTTTTTCGGCAGTAATAATTTCATCCCGCTCAACAAAAAATCGCAAAGCATCATATACTTTGGACTGCAATGTGTCCAAATATGCATTTAAGAGCTTAGCATTTTCATTTATTCCTTTAATCCGACCGGCAGAGGCATTCCATTTATCAGGATCATCACAATATCTTTTTGTGGATAGTTCTGCTCTTTGCGTATCAACGGTGATACGTATGTAAATTGGCATTCGTCCCTTCACATAATTACTACGCTTTTTTAAGTAGAAAAGCAAACTGAACGTTTTGTTCACCATAAAAACAATTTTAATTGTTATAAAATTAGATTTATAGCCAATGCAGGCCAAGATGTTTATTAAGCAAACAGGATGAATATCATGGAGTTACAAGGATTCTGGTGAGCACTTTTTTTCAATTACAGGTGCTCACCGAATCGCTCACCAAGATTTTGATAATAAACGAGCAATTTGAGTAAGGTCGAAAAAAAAGATCGCCTGTAAATCAATAATTTGCAGGCGATGAGTTCGATTTGATCGTGTTTAAAGTGGAGAATATCGGAGTCGAACCGACGACCTCTTGCATGCCATGCAAGCGCTCTAGCCAGCTGAGCTAATTCCCCAAGGTCTACAAATATATAAGATTCTAACCCAAAATATTTCAACCATTCGGTCGCGCATCTGTTATTATCTTTACATATTAATATGAAACAAATGGGTGTGCTAAGACAAATTGCCGAATATCTTTACATAAAAAAAAGAGACCCCAATGCCCCAAACACAAAGTGGATGCGCTACATGCACGGCATCAACCGCATTTCGATTTTCATGTTTTTAGGTGCGCTTATTGTCATTTTTGTTCGATTCTTGTTTTTTAAAAGACATTAAAACTCACATCAAAAAGTAAAAAACTGAGCATTTGTTATCAAGTACCTGATTCATCTGCATTTAAAATTCCATTCGGTTATTATCCAAAACGGAATTCGAATTTGATTAGGATCCAATCTAACCGTACGGTTCAGCCAAAAGCTTAATTATTATTTCCGCAGCATTTCCAGATGCATTTCCATCCCCACTCAGCAGACTTTTTAATTGCGCATAATCAGATTTCATTTGTTGAATTCGTTGTGAATCATTTAAGATATGATCCAATTCCATTCGCAAATTTTCTATGGTTAATTTTTCCTGAATCAATTCTTTAACAATAGGTTTATCCATTATCAGGTTCACAAGCGAAATATATTTTACATTCGCCAGCCATTTTGCAATATGGTATGAAATGCTTCCGGCTTTATAACAAACAACTTCGGGCACTCCAAACAAAGCAGTTTCCAAAGTTGCAGTTCCTGAAGTAACACATGCTGCTCTTGCTTTTGATAGCAAATCATAAGTCAGATTGCGAACCGTTAAAATATCCGGATAATCTTTTAAATAGTCCTTGTATAATTCATCTTCCTGGGATGGTGCTTTTGCGATAATAAAAGTATAGCCAGGAAAAAATTTTGTTACCGCCAGCATCAGTGGCAACTGGTGATGCAACTCCTGTTTACGGCTGCCGGGTAGCAGGGCGATGATCGGTTTGGAATCCGGAATTTGGAGGTTGTTGGCGTTTCCCTGTTGCCGATTGCTGGTCACCGAAGAATGGAAACTAGAAACTGCTTCTATTAAGGGATGCCCGACATAGTCTGCATCGAAACTCCACTTTTTATAAAAATCTTTTTCAAAGGGAAGAATCGTCAGCATTTTGTCAACATTCTCTTTTATAATTTTCACACGGTTTTCTTTCCACGCCCATACCTGCGGGGAAATATAATAAACAACTTTATATTTCTGCTTCTTTGCCCATTTGGCCATGCGTAAATTGAATCCGGGATAATCAATAAGAATCACAATATCTGGATTGAATTCTAAGATATTCTTTTTGCAGCGTGTAAAATTTTTCAGGATTGTTCTGATGTTCATCAGCACTTCGGTAAAACCCATAAATGCCAGTTCGCGGTAATGTTTGTCAACCACCGCTCCGGATTGTTCCATCAGTTCGCCACCCCAGCAATGCATCACGGCATCCCCATCTCTTTTTCTTATTTCCTTTATAAGATTACTTCCGTGAAGATCACCGGAGGCCTCACCCGCAATTAAATAATATTTCATGAATTGATTTGTAAAGCAAATGTACACCTCATCTTCTTTTGAATAGTCTA
>DATGFZ010000120.1:0-23930 GCA_035308805.1 Puia sp.
AAACACCTCCAGGGCATTTTTCGTTATGATGTCTACGATCCGAACACGCTTAAATTTAAAAGCGATGTCACATCAACCTATTATGTTTTTGGGCTGAACTATTTCTTCAATGTCTGGACAAAATTGCAGATCAATTATTCCAGGAGAACAGAAAGTGCAGATATCAACAATGATGTTTTTAACGTTCAGCTGCAGTTGGCATTCTGAAGAGAAACGGTTAAATAGTCTACCAATTTAATAGGGATTAAGTATTTATAATTGTATATTTGAGCATAGCATATGATCATAGAAGAACCCAACACAGCCATTAAACAGGGGAATAATTTATTTCCGGTATTTCTCAAGCTCGAAAACCTCCGCGTGCTTATTGTGGGTGGAGGCAATGTGGGGTTGGAAAAACTTCAGGCCGTGCTCCAGAATTCCCCGTTGTCCGCAATAAAAATAGTTGCGCTGAGCATCAAAGAGGAAATAAAAGAAATTGCCGCGCATCATCATAATATTGAGTTGGTAGAAAAAGCATATGGCGCGGACGATATGTATGACGGCGATATCATTATCGCTGCAGTCAACAATCACATCATCAGCGAACTGATATGGAAGGATGCAAAGGACAAAGGCAAGCTCATCAATGTTGCCGACACGCCCGAGCTGTGCGATTTTTATTTAGGCTCCATCGTGAAAAAAGGAAATCTGAAAATTGCCATTTCCACCAACGGAAAATCACCCACCATCGCAAAACGATTAAAAGAACACCTCAACAACATTATTCCTGATGAGATCGAAAGTGTTTTGCAGAATATGCAGACCATCAGAAAAAATATCAATGGCAACTTCACGGAAAAAGTAAAAAAATTAGACGCCCTCACCAAAGTGCTTGTTGCCAAACAAACCACGCTCGAACAAAATAACAGACCCGGCATATTCTCCTGGCAGCTTGTCGTGAAGTGGCTGTTGTTTGCTTTCTTTTTTATGATCATCGGTCACGCCATTTTTTCATTAATTCCTTTAGTAAAGGTTGCCGACGGGATAAAAAGAATTCCGGACTATATCAACATCACTTCATTTCTATTGATGCTGGCAACGGGTTTTGTCGCGCAGATGGTAGATGGCTCAATGGGCATGGGATACGGGACCATATCAACGACATTTTTACTGGCGATGGGTGTCAATCCTGCCATTGTCAGCAGCCGCGTGCATTCGGCCAGAGTCTTTTCGAGTGGCGTATCCGGCTATAGCCATCACCGATTCGGCAACATCAACAAAAAATTATTTCGGACGCTGGTCATTCCCGGAGTGATCGGTGCAATTACCGGCGCAACAATTGCCTTTTTCGGGCAGAAATATTCTACCTGGGTGCGTATTCCATTGTGTTTTTACACGATATATCTTGGTTATTTCATCATCAGGAAAGCCTTTTCAAAAAGGCAGTATCAAAATAAAATCAAGCGTGCGGGCTGGCTCGCTGGCGCAGGCGGATTGATGGATGCCTTTGCGGGCGGAGGCTGGGGCTCACTGGTAACGAGTACATTGATTTCTAAAAGAAGAAGCCCCCGCTATGTGATCGGCTCGGTATGCCTGGCAGAATTTTTTGTGGTGTTTGCCAGTTCAATCACCTTTTTTATTTTCTTAAAAAATATACCTTTTGCAGATATTGCGGGGTTAATCCTTGGCGGCGTCATCGCTGCTCCCGTTGCGGCAAGATTGGTTGGTAAAATTCCGTTAAAAACAATGTTCATCACTGTGGGATCAGTGGTCATTGTCACCAGCTTCATGACACTTTGGAAATCAGCGGCTAATTTAATTGCGCCCCATTATTTCCATTGATCCATCCCCAGCGTTCAGGTATTCTTTTTTGCAAATCATGCCTTTTCTTTTGAGCGGGCGCTTCCCTGATCATGCACCCGAGAATCAGTAGTTTTTACAGGCAAAACTCCGTATAAATGCGTAGGATTTGCGGTGGTAGCCCGGACATGCTCCCGTCCCGGGTCCCCGGGCTCAGGGCCCTATTGCATGTATAAAATATTTGCCGTAGTTTAACGTTCATATCCAAACCCTGAAAACTAAAATTGATTGATCCCATGAAACAAGCTCATATTCCATTCCTCGGCTTCGTTGTACTTTCTATTATTTTACTCTACACGTTAATTGCTGTCATCAGTTAGCCCGTTTATTATTTTGATTTTATCTTCACAGCATGAAAAATGCGGTGATCAGAACCATTCTGCCCGGTGATAATAAAAGACTTGCTGACATTGTACGCAGCGTGCTCGCGGAATTTGGCGCCAATCATCCGGGTACGGTTTATTATGATCCGACCACAGACAACCTGTTCCAGCTTTTTCAAAAAGAGAAATGCATTTACTATGTCGCCCTGGTCAACGACGAAATCGTTGGCGGCGCCGGGATTTTTTCTTCGGCGGGTTTGCCGGAATCAACAGGTGAACTGGTGAAAATGTATCTCGCAAAGCATGCCAGGGGTGAGGGACTCGGGAAAAAACTGATTGAAAAATGCATCGGGTTCGCCAGGCAAGAGGGCTACAAAAAAATTTACCTCGAGACCATGCCTGAATTAAAAAAGGCAATGAGCATCTATGAAAAATTTGGCTTCTATTATTTAAAGGGACCAATGGGAAACACCGGTCATTTTGGCTGTGATGTGTGGATGATGAAAGATTTATAATTTTAGTATTTTAAAAACCACCTGATGCGCATATTGATTACTTTATTCCTGCTTTGCCCAATTATTGCCAGCGCGCAAAACAGGGATAAAAAATTAGCAAAAAAAATACAGGAACTGATTTCCGGCTTTCACGGCGAAGCCGGCGTTTTTATCCGGGATCTGAAAACAAACAGGATCGCTGCGATCAACGAAGACAGTTTATTTTCTACGGCAAGCATTGTGAAAATCCCGATCATGATCGGGATCATGAGCAAAATAAAAGACAAAGAACTCGACTATCACCAGGTCGTGGTCTATACCGACTCATTGTATTACAGCGAAGGCGAGGATATTCTCGCTTCATTCAAACCCAATGAAAAAATTTCACTGAGCAAATTGCTGATGCTGTCACTTTCTACCAGCGATAATACTGCAAGTCTTTGGCTGCAGGGATTGGCCGGGGGCGGAATCCGCATCAACCAGTTGCTGGATAGTTTCGGGTTTTCCAACACAAGGGTCAACAGCAGAACGCCGGGTCGCGAAAATAACCGGGCACTTTATGGCTGGGGACAAACGACTCCCAAAGAAATTTGTACGCTTCTGCAGAAAATAATCGATGGTGAAATTTTTGATAAAGAAACAGGCGATCGCATGCTGCGGATCCTGGGCAGGCAGTACTGGGATGAAGTAGCCCTCTCACAAATTCCGCCAAACGTGTATGCAGCGGACAAAAATGGCGCGCTCGACGAATGCCGAAACGAAGTCGTATATGTAAATGCGCCGCACCCTTACCTGTTCAGCATTTTTACAAAGAATAATAAAGATCATTCCTGGGAATACAACAATGAGGCCTGGGTGTTAACACGCAAACTTTCCCGTCTGCTCTGGGAATATTTCAATCCGAAAGAAAAATGGGAAGCTGAACCAATCAGCAAATAAACGTGATTTCCAAATTCGCTCCCGGCGGAAAATGCATTTCTCCCTGCCGCCTGTCTATTTCTTCTTTTGCCGTTTTATATATTTTGTATCTTGAATGATGAATAAACGCCTGCTGCTGCTTTTGATCATGTCCGTTTCTTCATTTCATTTATTCTCGCAGGATGCCGATTTTTTTCAACCCGATTCAATAAAAAAAGAAATTGTAGCGCTGAAAATCTCTTCTTTCATCCATATTGACGGGGTGATGGATGAGCCCGAATGGAAGCTGGCCAAACCTTCCCCGCGTTTTATCCAGATAGAACCATACCAGGGAAAGGATCCGAACTATGAAACCGATGTCAGGGTGTTGTACAACCAGGAATATTTGTATGTTGGTGTTTTTGCCCGCGATTCCCTGGGAAAAAAGGCGATTCGCGCAACCGACTTCATGCGTGATTTTGATTTCACCAGGCACGATCTGATCACGTTATCATTTGATGGATTTAATGACAAACGAAATGCGATGTCCTTTGCAACGAACGCTTATGGCGTGCAGCGTGATCTGCTGGCATTCGACGACCTGTATTATGATGTGGACTGGGACGGACTCTGGAGGGTGCGGACCAACCGAACAGATTCGGGATGGACCGCAGAAATTGAAATACCCTGGCAAACCCTGCGCTATCGCAAATCCGCAGACAGCATTCAAAACTGGGGATTTAATATTTACAGAAACAGGCGGCTGACCAATGAGATCACCGCATTTTCTGCCTTTCCGCGAGTGTTCAGTTCATGCCGAATGGATTATGCCGGCGTTTTGAAAAATTTACAGCCGCCGCCGCCAAAACCAAATATCCGCATTCAACCCTATGTCCTAAGCTCATTTGACAGGTATGACAATTTCGATTCAACATATAAACCCCGGTCAACAAGTCTTAAAGTGGGTGGCGATCTGAAATGGGCGATCAATCCCAATGCCGTGCTGGATCTGACAGCCAATACTGATTTTGCGCAGGCAGATGCGGATATTCAGGTAAATAATGTTACGCGGTTTTCGGTTTTCTTTCCTGAAAAAAGACAATTCTTTTTGGAAAACGCCTCTCTGTTTGGCGTCAACATTTCCCAGTCTCCTGATTTATCCGGTGGAAGCATGCACATTCAACCATTCTTCAGTCGCTCGATCGGATTGGATACAAGCGGAAATCCGATTCCCATTGTTGGCGGCGGGAGATTTGTTTACCGTTCTTCCAAACTCAATTACGGAGCGATCGTGATGCGTCAAAGTGATTCAGGGTATCTTCCGGCAACCAATTTTTTTGTTGAGCGCATGTCCGAAAACTTTGGCCAGCAAAACCGCATCGGCGAAATGGTGAGCGTAAAAAATAATCCAGCCGGAACCAATATAGAAAGTACGGTCGATGGTTTTTTCCGGTTGGGGGAATCGCATTCACTGAATACCATTTTCACGCAAACCATCACGACCAATACCGGCAAAAAAGGATTTGCGGGATTTGCGCAATACTTTTATTCAACCCTTCATTATAAGATCTGGTGGACGCAATCGGTCGTTACCAAAGACTTTGACCCGCAAATGGGTTTTGTTTCCCGTACTGATGTGATTGGGACTACGCCGGGCATCAACTGGTATTACCGCGGAAGCGCATTGCCATTCAAAAAAATACTTCGTTCATTAGAACCGGGAATATTACCCGAATTTTATTACCAGGCGTCAACCGGAAAATTTATTGAAAGAGACCTTCCCATCTGGCCCATCTGGTTCAATTTTCACAGCGGTGCTTTTTTTGGATATGGCTTTACGCCAACATTCCAGCGGTTGATCGTTCCTTTTCAGCCGCTGGGTGAGAACATAGCCCCCGGTGATTATTATTATACGCAGCAGGCTTTTTGGACGGGCACGGATCCGTCAAAAATTATCAACCTGGCCCTGATGCGGTCCTGGGGCAGTTATTTTAATGGTCATCTTACTTCCACCGATATTAAATTACAGGTTGCGCCGATTCCATACATTTCTTTGACAGGAGAATTCAACCGCAACCATTTTGTCGGCGTCGGTCAGCCTAAAAATAACTCAACGGTCGATCTGTACATTATCCAGGGCAGGCTTGCATTGAATCCGCGCGTTCAGCTGGTTGGCTTCTATCAAAAAAATTCACTCAACAGCTCTCAAAATTATAATCTTCGTTTTTCCTGGGAGTATCATCCCTTATCGTATATCTATCTTATCTATAACCACGGTTCTGCAAATCCTATGCTTGAATTAAAACAAACCGAAGACCATGTGATCGCCAAAATCAGTTATTTAAAACAATTCTGATTAGGTTATTTTTGCGTCACAATAATAACACCATGAGCGTTGTAAAAATAGGACTCATACAATCTGGTTGTGTAAAGGAAAAATCGGAAAATCTTCAGCAGACCTCAGAGAAAATAAGAAAGGCTGCAGCAGAGGGTGCCCAGATCATTTGTTTACAGGAATTATTTGAATCATTGTATTTCTGTGACGTGGAAGACTATGAGCATTTTAAATTGGCTGAGTCCGTTCCCGGTCCGTCCACGGATGCACTAAGTAAACTCGCCGGCGAATTGCAGGTGGTGATCATCGCTTCCTTATTTGAGAAAAGAACGCAGGGTATTTATCACAACACCGTTGCCGTGCTGGATGCTGACGGAACCTATCTTGGGAAATACCGCAAGATGCATATTCCTGATGATCCGGCTTATTATGAAAAATTTTATTTCACCCCCGGTGATCTGGGTTATAAAATCTTCAAAACAAAATATGCAGATATCGGTGTGCTGATCTGCTGGGATCAATGGTATCCCGAAGCTTCGCGGATCACTGCCCTGATGGGCGCGGAAATCCTATTCTATCCGACAGCCATTGGTTGGGCAACCTCGCAGAACGAAGAAACAAACAGCGAACAATTCCATGCCTGGCAAACCATCCAGCGAAGTCATGCGGTGGCCAATGGCGTGCACGTCGTGAGTGTGAACCGGGTAGGCTTTGAACAAAACGGGGCGATGAAATTTTGGGGAGGTTCTTTCATCGCAAACCCGTTTGGAAGGATTTTGTACCAGGCCTCGCATGATAAAGAAGAAATCGTTGTTCAAGATATTGATACCGCAAAAACAGACAGCTACCGCACGCATTGGCCTTTTTTACGCGACCGAAGAATTGATTCTTATGAACCGATAACGAAAAGGTTTATTGATTAACCGTCCTTTTAAAGCGCTGTTATCCCTGCAAAAAAAATTGCCGACTAAACACCTACAATGAATCCCCGCTCCCATACAGACACGAAGAGTACAGACAACATCTCTTTAAGGGAAAAAGGTTATTTTTTCCCGGCCGAATTTGCCCCGCACGCTGCGACATGGCTTAGCTGGCCGCACAAGGAAGATTCTTGGCCGGGAAAAATCCAAACCATTTTTCCCTACTATTCCAAATTTGTAAAAGAACTTGCGCAGCGTGAAAAAGTCTGCATCAATGTGAATGATGATACAATGAAATCGTTTGCCCTGGATTGCCTGAGGGAAGCAAATGCTGATCTGGATCAGGTAACATTTTTCTTTCACCCGACCAATGATGCATGGTGCAGGGATCATGGTCCTTCATTCTTAATCAACCCGGGTGCGCCACAAAAAAAAATAATCGTTGACTGGAATATAAATGCATGGGGAAATAAATATCCGCCATATGACCTGGATGATGTTATTCCCACATTGATTGCCAGGCATTATCACATTCCTGTTTATTACCCGGGAATAATTATGGAAGGGGGTTCAGTAGATTTTAATGGCAAAGGGACATTGATAACTTCCACCTGTTGCCTGCTGAATAAAAACAGGAATCCCAGCCTGGACCAGGATCAGATTGAGGGCTATTTGCGGGATTTTTATGGTGTTGAGCAGATTCTCTGGGTGAGTGAAGGGATCGTTGGTGATGATACAGACGGACATATAGACGACACCGTCAGGTTTGTCAACGAAGACACGGTCATAACGGTTGTTGAGGAAAATAAAAACGATGAGAACTATTCCCTGCTTCAGCAAAACCTGGCTGAGTTAAAAAAGATGCGTTTGCTGAATGGAAAGCAACTCAATATCATCGAACTCCCGATGCCGGATGAGATCATTTATAATGACCAGCGGTTGCCGGCATCCTACGCAAATTTTTATATCGCCAATGAATGTGTTATTGTTCCAACTTACCGCAACGATAAGGATGAAAAAGTTTTAGAAATCATCGCCGGATGTTTCCCTGACAGAAAAACGATTGGCATTGACTCTACGGAAATCATCTGGGGACTGGGAAGCTTCCATTGTTTGAGTCAGCAGGAGCCGGCAGTCTGACGATCGGTGATTTATCCGGGAGCATTCATAATTTACTGAAGGCTGCACTGAAAGGGTGAGGCACTAACAGCCATGTATATCCAAACACATGATGTCCTCCATTGCCGAAACCAAACGGTCATCAAAAAAGTTTTGAGTCGTAACCATTGGCGGAGCGCTTTACGCCAACCGGCCGGAGCGCCTAAGAATGCACCGCAATGATCGGAACTTTGCTTTGATAGGCCAGTTTTGAAGTGTGTGTTGATTTGAAGAAATGGGAAAGAAAGGAGTGATGTCTGGGAATCGTTATAATCAGATCAATATCTTTATCTTCAACAAACTGGTTGATGGGTTCCATAAAGTTATACATGCGGATGAAATAAAATTCAGGATTATACTCCTCCAGCATTTTTTCCAGTTTGGCCCGCTCTGACTGGTATTCTTTGGTGATCTGGACATAATGCTCGGCATTCACATTAACAATATGCAGATTCGCACGGAATAAATTCAACACATTCTTCAGGTCGTGTATCGGAATTGTTTTATCAATATCCTTAAAATCGGAAATGAGCATGATATTTTTTGCCGCCTTGAATTGCGCATCGGCTGGTACGATCATCACCGGTGCCACCTGTCTTTCAATGAGATTCAGGGTATTGCTGCCGACAAAAACCTGTTCCAGTTTACTTCCTCCCGTAATGCCCATAACGACCAGCTGAACCGGATGGTGCCGGATATAACGGTCAAGTGTATCTACAAAATTATGTTTTTCTTCCACGACCGTTTTCATGGGTGCCGAGGTGATGCCTGATAATTCCGTTTTCACACTTTCGAGTGCAAGTTCCATAACAGTTTGTCTGGCTGCGTCATCACTTTCCAGCGGGGTCCCATCCGAACCGGCTTCGATCGTATCAAATACGTTGAATAAAATCAATTGCGAATCGGGAACCACGTTGGCAAGATTTGCCGCAAAACGTGCCGCATTTTTTGATGTTTCTGAAAAATCTGTCGGGATTAAGAAATTATTCATGATGCTGGTTTTGAGAGCGCAAAGCTAATAAATGTTTGTTTGATTTGTATCGTGCTTTACAGAATTGTGTATATTGGGTTGTAATTTAAAAATCAATTGCTATATGAAGAAATTATTCCCGCTTTTTTTATTTCTCCTGCCTTGTGTTCATGCGTTATGTCAATCCAATGCCATCGCAATTATCCCTGAACCGGTGTCGGTGAAGACCAGTACCGGGCATTTCGTTTTACCAAAAAACATTACCCTGGAAGCTCCAGGCAAACCCGAATTAAAGGAAGCGGTTCGTCTGGCAGCAGCAAAATTAAAAAATAATACCGGCTCGCAGGTGAAGGTCACTTCGGCACCTGCCGCTTCCAATACCATTCGATTGGTCTTGAACAAATCAGCCAACGCAACCATCGGAAAAGAAGGATATGAACTGACTGTAACGCCAACGGGTGTTGTCATTAAAGCCAATGAACCGGCAGGATTATTTTACGGGATGCAAACTTTTTGGCAATTGCTTCCAAAAGAAATTGAAGGCAATGGTCCGGCCCGGCATGTAAAATGGGAAGCGCCCTGCGTAGCGATCACAGATTACCCACGATTCGGATGGCGTGGATTAATGTTTGATGTGGCGCGTCATTTTTTTACCAAAGCCGAGGTGGAACAATATATTGATGCGATGGTGAAGTATAAATTTAATTTGTTGCATCTGCATTTGACTGATGATGAAGGCTGGCGCATCGAAATAAAAAGTTTACCCAATCTTACAAAAACCGGGGCATGGAACGTAAAAAAAATCGGCTACTTCGGAACCTTCTCTGCGCCGACAGCCGACGAACCCCGGGATTTTGGCGGTTTTTATACGCAGGATGATATCCGGGACCTTGTTCAATACGCAAAACAAAGATTTGTAAATATTCTGCCGGAGATCGATGTTCCCGGTCACAGCCTCGCAGCCGTTGTTTCCTATCCTGAATTGTCTTGTACGCCGGGAGCAGAAAATTATCATGTCCGTTCCGGTGAGGAAATAATGGACTGGTCCCATGGCCAGCCACCCGTAGCGCTGGTTGATAATACGCTTTGTCCCGCTAACGAAAAGGTGTATGATTTTTTAGATAAAGTATTGACGGAAGTTGCTCAGCTTTTTCCATTTCAATATATCCACATGGGTGGTGATGAGTGTCCTAAAAATTATTGGGAAAAAAGTGAGGCGGTAAAAGCATTGATGCAAAAAGAAGGATTAAAAAATATGGAAGAAGTGCAGAGTTATTTTGAAAAAAGATTAGAGAAGATCGTTGAATCGAAAGGGAAAAAATTTATGGGCTGGGATGAGATTTTAGAAGGTGGTCTTGCGCCTGATGCGATCGTGATGAGCTGGCGCGGGATAAAGGGCGGCATTGAAGCTGCCAAGCAGGGACACCAGGTGGTGATGAGCCCGACAACCTTTGTTTATTTGGATTATATGCAGGCAGATGTCGTGATGGAACCGCGCATATATGCTACCCTGCGTTTGAATACTACCTACCAGTTTGAACCGGTTCCGGAAGGTGTTGATCCAACATATATCATGGGCGGACAGGCTAACCTGTGGACCGAACAAGTCTATAATATGCGCCACGCAGAATACATGACCTGGCCCCGGGGGTTGGCCATCTCGGAATCGGTTTGGTCTCCAAAAGAAAAAAAGAACTGGAATGGTTTTGTTGGCAAAGTGGAAAAACATTTTGAAAGATTTGATGCGGCGCAAACAAAATATGATCCCGCCATGTACGACCCCATCTTTAAAGCAGGTAAGGATGCCAACGGGCAATTACAAATTGCAATGAGCACAGAAATAGAAGGGCTCGATATATATTATAGTTTTGACAATTCATTCCCTGATCGCTTTTATCCGAAATATACGGCACCGCTCACGCCGCCAAAAGATGCGGTGCAACTCAAAGTAATCACCTACCGTGGTGACCAGCCGGTGGGTCGCATGACGGTAATGCCGATAAAAGAAATGCAACGCAGGGCAGACCGCAAAAAAGGGGATGACGATTGATGAATTATTTTTTGACGCAGTTCCAGGCTCTTTGCCTGGAATCAAAGTGTCCACCCGCGAGAGATCATTGATGGGAGATAATTTTCGGCTGGTCCAAATCCTATTGGATTGTTTTAATTCCCAATGGGGAGGTTTGATTCTTTATTTTTTCCGGCCAAAAAAACAAGGTAATGTATGCTTGGTTTTGGTTTTGAATCTGACCAGGCCCCCGGGTTGCGCCCTTGCGGTAACTTTTTTTATCTCAATCCCAATTCTCTGAGGACCTCTTCGCTGATGTCTAATTTCGGGTCCGAAAACATCACCGTAATCCCTTCACTCTTATCCAATACGATTTGAAATCTTCTGGAGGCAGCAATTCGTTGAATGGCGTTGTTTATTTTCTCCCGCAAGGGCTTGGTTAAGGTGTCTTCTTTTTTAGCCAGGTCCCCGTCGTATCCGAAATGATTTCTTTGCAGGTCACGGATATCCATGGCCATTTTTGCCAGATTTTCTTCCCTTTTCTTTTTGATATCGTCACTCAGCAATGGTCGTTCCGATTCATAGTCCGCATTCATCCTGTTTAGTACGGTTTGTTTATTGTCAATTTCTTTTTGCCATTGATTGCCTATCTGACTAATTAATTTTTCCGCGTCCTGGTATTCCGGCATCTTACTGAGAATATATTTTGTATTGACAAATCCTACTTGTGCAACAGCCATGGATGCGAGGTTGATCAAAGGGAGGATCAATAAGAGAATTTTTTTCATGGTCCTTATTTTTGTCTTTGCGGATAGATGCATTACCGGCATGCAATTTATACTTTTAAAATATGCCGCGATGCCAGGATTCCGGCACCAATATGCGGGGATTGTCAATAGCCATTGTCCTGGCACGGAACCCTTTGATGACATGGGACCAATTCCGGCTATCCGGTAGCGCTATAAACTTTGCTTGAGCAAAGCATTGAGCATATTTCTCAGGTTCATGCCATCTGCCAGGGGCGCGTCATAATCAATGATCCTTCCATTCTGATCGGCGATGATGTATTTGGGAACATAGGTAACCTTGCAGAACATCGACACCAAACTTTTAAATCCATCCAGGTCGCCCAGCTGAATCCCGGTAAAATGGTGTTTTTTTATGGCTCCTTTCCAATCGTCAGGATCCCTGTCCAACGAAATGGAAATAAATTGAACGGAATCTGACTTATAATCGGCCATCATTTGTTCTAAAACAGGAATATTGGCTATGCAGGGACCGCACCAGCTTGCCCAAAAATCGATTACCACATATTTTGTTTTAAAAGCACTAAGCGCAATGGTATTGCCGGCCGTATCTTTTAAACTCAAATCATACACTGAATGTAATTCACTCAAACGTTGATCAAATGCACCATCAATCAGGGGGTTTTCTTTTCTGAAATCATTGTCATCGGTCAAAGGATATATATACGCTAAAACATCATGCCCGAGACTGCTTTTCTTAACTTCTGTGGACAAGGCCTTGTAATAGGTTTCCAAAGAATCAACAGGTATAAAAGGCTTATGCGTATGACGCAAGAGCAGATAGGCGCTCACAACAGATTTTGGATGCTCTTCAATATATTTTATATCCAATGCTTTTATCCTTTCAGAAAGGCTGTCCCGTTTTTTCCACAATCGGTCAAGCTGGTTTTGAATATCTGTGTTTGCATTGACTTTTAAATCGTCAAGCAATGAATAAATGGATTGATAAACCCTGGCTTTGGCGAACAGTAAAAAGGATTTTTGCTTGTCAAATTTTTCTTTTTCCGTTTGGGAACGGGAGCCCGTTATCAGGGGATCTGATCCCCCATGCGGTTTGTAGGAAACGCGCATGGAATGGGGTTCCAATAAAAACCGTATCACGCTGGAATCATCAAAAATGTGATTGCTAATGTCCATCCATAAATAGGCTTCGCAAACCATATTCACCGTTCCTGAATAATGAAATCTTCCTTTGCTGACCGGCAGCGTATCTCGTCGATCTTTATTATCCCGGTCCTTATACCATAAAACAACCCTTCCGGTGTCCCTGCCAACAATTTCACCTTCCAGAGAAAACCTGGAATGGCCTCCGGCCGCCTGACCAAAAGCCTTATCCAGGGAGAAACCAGCGAGGATAAACAGGAGTGAAAATAAAGTGAGCGTCATTTTATTTGAAGTAAAGTGAATCATGCTCAATTTTGCTCCAACTCATCTTTGGACGGCAGTTTCGGAAAAGGGTTATGTGGTTCTGCCTGGTACCAGAAAACCGTAGAGCTGATGTCTGAATGTTGCCGCAAATATGCGCCGTTGCTTTTCCAACCCAGATCCTGTATGGTAACCCGCAAACTTTTCTCAAAGCGGATGGGGTCCATGATATGCCATCGATACAAGCCAAAACGTTCCTGCGAGGTATATAATCCGTCAGGTCTGATCACCTGGGGAAGTCCCGTATAGGCAGTGGAAAATTCATGGTACTGGTGATTTACTTCAAAATCATAGGAGCCGCAAAAATAATCCTCCGTTCCCGTGCCCGCAATTGTCGGAAATTTTGTATCACCATCCATGTAAAATTTTATTTCTCCCTCACCCCACCAGCCATCGTTATGCACGCCCCAGGCAAGATAAGTGCCCACATATTGTCCCTTGCCTTTGATGCTGTCCACCAGGGTACACACCCCGTTTTCCACCGCATTTTTTCTTCTGAACTGCGCATGAAAATATCCGGCATCCTGGGGTACTTCGGTTAAGGTGTAATCAACCTGGTAATACAAATACATTTTTTCGGTGTTGATATTGGTCATCGTTATTTTGCATTTTTTACGAAAGGGCATCATCCAATAACAATTAAAAGCACTACCCGGATTAACCGTTACCGGCAAGGAATTCAATGCTGCATAAGTCCCCCATCCCATTCCGAAAAAATCGCCCACCGGAGTTTCGACGGAAGGCTCTGTTTCATCATCCCAATAAATTCTGAAGATGGAAAAACGCCAGTTTCCGGTTGGTGTCATCCAAATATGTTGTATAGCGCCGGAGCCGCTGATCTCGGCCATGGTAAAAGTTTCTCCGGGTTTTATCACGATGAACGGATTGACTTTCCAGCCTTGTCCCAGTTCACGTGCAGCTTCCTTTGCACTGCCATTTTCTAAAGTTGCCATTCCGCCTTTGCCGGGATCGCCGGTTAAATTTTCCGGGCCGATTGACCGTGTTTTTGCATCTGACAGGCGGGACAGGTTACCCAGGTTCATGTCCAGACCGTTAAATGAATTATTTTTCTGCGCAGTAACCAAAAAGGAAGAAATGCATAAAAGCAAGCAGGCTATTGAAAATTTCATATCAGCAGTTTTATTGGAAAGGAAATTTACTGAAACATTTTCGAATCCTGCGACTGTCTTTTAAGATTCATTGTTTCCGTTCAGGAAAAGCGTGGGGAAGAAATAGAATCACCGGGAGGTTAATTTACATGCTTATCGACATAATCGATAACGGAACCAACGGTAGTAAGTCTTTCTGCATCCTCATCGGGTATTGTTACTTTAAATTCTTTTTCTATGGCATCAATGAATTCAACCAAATCAAGTGAATCAATATTAAGATCGTTACAGAAAGAAGCCTGGTAGGACAGGTCATTTTCGTCAATCGCAAATTTATCGATCATGATGCGAATGACCTTGACGACATGATCGGTCTTGAATTTGGTTTCTGTGAGTATCATTGTCTATAGGCTGATTAAGAGTTAAAAATTAATTATGGTCCCCCGGCGACAAAACATAATCCTCGATTTTTCGGTAAAGCGTGGACAAAGAAATGTTGAGCATTCTTGCAGCCTCAGGCTTATTCCATTTTGCACTAACCAAAACTTTTTGAATATGCAGGCGTTCAAATAAATTCAGGTCGTACGGAGCATTCCCTTTTCCTGCATGCTGATATTGATAGGAAAGAATTTCATAAGGCAGCGTTTCTTCCGTCAAAATGGAGCCTTGAGAAAGGATCACCGATCTTTCAATTATATTTTTCAATTCCCGGATATTGCCCTTCCAGTGATAATTCAATAAAAAAGTTTCAAAATCCCTCGTGATCCCGGTAATGTGTTTTCCCAGTTTCTGGGAAAAAAGTTTTACAAAATATTCGGTGAGTAATAGAATATCTTTTTTTCTTTCACGCAGGGGGGGCAAATGAATGGCAAAAATATTAAGCCGGTAAAATAAGTCTTCGCGGAATTTCCCATTCTTTATTTCGTTTGACAGATCCCTGTTTGTAGCTGAAATGAGCCTGATGTTTACTTTGCTGATTTTATTATCTCCTATTTTTATAAACTCTCCGGACTCCAGCACACGAAGCAGGCGCGACTGTAGCTCTTTATCGATTTCACCCACTTCATCTAAAAACAATGTGCCACCGTCGGCTTCTTCCAGGATTCCCTTTTTATCTTTTGTCGCCCCGGTAAATGCGCCTGCCCGATACCCGAATAATTCGCTTTCCAACAATTCCTTACTGAATGAAGAACAATTGATGGCTACAAAAGTGTGATGATGCCGGAAGCTGGCAGAATGAATGGCTTTGGCAAATAATTCTTTTCCTGTACCGGTTTCACCGAGTAAAAGTACGGCTGCGTCGGTTTTAGAAACTTTTTGCGCAAGGTCCAATGCATCATGAATGATGTCTGATTCACCGATGATGTTATTAAATCCAAATAATGTTTCAATTCTTTTTTCTTCATGTTTTATAGGGGTAATTTCCGGTTTAAAATCAGATAACTGATCTTTAATGATCTGAATAATTCTGCTGATGTCTTCCCCCTTTATGATATAATCGGATGCGCCATTTTTAATGGAGACCACGCAATTATTGATGTCGGGGTTGCCGGTAAGGATAACCGTCTGAATCTTTGGATAACGTGTTTTGATCTCTTTGGTGTAAAACGCGCCGTTTCCATCGGGAAGCATTGCATCGAGCAACACGACATTAATATCTTCTTTTCTTAAAACCTGGGAAGACGATTGAATGTCATACGAACGAAAGACCGTATAACCTTCAAGAGACAATAATCTTCCCAGGACATTGCAAAATTGCACATCATCATCTACTATCAAGACCTTGTGTGGCACGTTGCTTTATTTTATTTTAATGATTCCGCAAACAGATATTTTATCTTATACATTTTTCCGTACGGATCATAATCCATCAACCCTTTGTCATTGCGTGCATAATAATTTTCAAGCGCATAACGAAATTTTGCATTGGATGAAAAGGCTTCTTCCAGGTTGGCAACCGTTAATGATTGCACCTCGCTCGTCCCTGTTTTGCTGAAATAATATTTAGTCACCGTCGCATAACCTTTTCCGCCGTTACCCGGCTCAAGCGCCGTGTGCTGATAGAGATAAAAAGCGGTGGTGTCAGCGATTTCAAGCATCTGGCTTTTGTAAAACCGGTAATCTTTGCCGTTGCATGCGTGATAACCGAAGAAATCTTTTTTCAGCAGCACGATTTTTTTATCGTTTGTTTTCACGATGAGTTTCTGCGATTCAAAAAAATTATTGGTCTTGATGGCATCCTGTGTCGAACCACAATTGAATGAATAGGTTAATTTATGCCTGCTGAAATCATCTTCGTTCTTATATAGACCAACGGATGCTGCGGATGTGCTTTGTGAAAAGGCTGAATTAACATACAGCGCAAAGGACAATACCAAAAAAATGTTCATTGACTTTTTCATTGTTAAAAATTTTATGTTTTTAATCTGGTTTCTTTTTACCTGTTCAGAACCGGACAAGAAAAGCGAGGATGATCCTGTTCTCGGATTTTACCATATCCGGCATCCATCCGCCCCAACTGCTTAAGGGGGGAGCGATGGAGGCGCCGCTTGACGTATAGGTGTAGCCACCCGTATTGGCATAACCCGTCGGTGAAGTAACCCCACCCGGCCCGGCAAAATACCCTGTTAAAGGAGTTGCACCGGGAGCGGGTCCGATATTGACCACATTACGATGCACATATTCCAGTTTGATCGTGATATTCTGACTGGGCAGATAATCAAGCGTTGTGGAAAAGTCCCAGGCATTGAATGTTGAACCCGGTCCTGTTTGTTTTTGAAATAATGTATCCGCATACCCGGTTGGTGCAAGCACGAGATACTGACCAGGGTTGTGCATATAGCCTCCTCCGAAATTAAAAGCCCAATGTTCGCCAAACCAAAACCTGTTGTAAAACATGCCGCTGATGAAATTCTGCGCGGGCAAATAGGTATCTGTTTTGGCGTCCGTCTTCCCAAAAGGCGTCACACCGTCGCCATCTTCAAATCCAAAATCTCCCGTTAAAGAAAATGCAGCCTTCGTTAAAAATTTTCCATGCGGGTTATTGTAATAGCGGCGTTCATAACTATAATCCAGGTGGGCGCGGTATCTTCCCGGTGCTCCCTCGTCATCCTTTCCGTAATAATTATTAAATACATAATCCACGTTTTCATTGGGTCTGTAATAGATAGACGCTCCGAGACCCGGGGAGTGATTGAACATCCCGTAACTCTGCCAGCCATTAATTAACCAGAGTTCTACTTTTAATTTGTCCGATGGAAAAGTTTGCAGGCGGAGTCCGTTAAAAAACCAGGGTGTATTGTCAGAGGTGTATGAGGGCTGATAACCCCAGTTTTCAAAATTATTATAGGAGAATAGTCCTATATAGGACATAAAAATCCCTGCATCCAGGTTGATGCCGTGCCAAACATCCCAATGATAACCGGCATAAGCTTCGCTGATATAGCGGTAAATGGTTTGCAGATCATACTGACCTTTGTATGAACTTCCATCATTACGCGGAACAACGGTAGAGCGCGTACCGAACTGCATCATGACTCTGCCGCGCACATTGTCGACATGGATATCACCGCCGACTCCCATAAATGAAAGCTGCAGTTCATTATTTCTGGCCAGTGCCGTTGAACCAACGACGGTGTTGTCTATCGGGTGATTATATGAATGCGTATAATTGAAATCAAAAGTGACGTCGCCGGTAAAATATTTTGAGTCAAAAGCAGGGGGAGTCGTTTTTCTGCTGGTTCCATTCAACCAGGAAAAATCACCAAACGCAAATGGTTCACTTGCCCGCTGCGTAGCTTCGACTGAATCTTTTTTCTGGGTTGAATCTGATTTTGATTCTGCAGGTTGAGCAAATAAGAATTGCTGAAGCAGCAATGCCAGCATCAAACAAATACTAAGCTTTCCATACAAAGGAACCAGGCTGTTAATCTTCTTTTTCATTTACTTTGGTTTTATTTATTAAACATTACCCGAAAGAATAATCTCTCTTTTGGGAATTAGGTATCTTTCTGCAGATTGCTAACGGAGTACCATAAAAATTTCAACGGGAGGCAGTTTGTCGATGAAAGTGAAGGCTGTCGTGGCTTTGGCAGGACTTCAAAATTATTTTTGGGGCGAGTGGTGTGAAAAAAAATATTACCAAAATGAAAAGATGATCGTTATAATGAGAAATTTTTAATTTAAAAAAAAATAAATGTTACATTATATTTTTTATTAATATGTTTTTCAGATACCTTTATTCCTTCTTAACATTGTTATAGCCTGGATGTTTCTACATCGGGCTTTTTTTTTACCAAAGAATTCAGGAATGTGCGGGGTAAAATTAATATAACGATTAAGGACAACCGAAATTAATGCAGATGCTACCTGAAAAAAATACCATTTGCAAAAAAGCTGCTAATATAAGCCGGTCTATATCCTCCGTTTTTATTCCTGATTGAGATTTAAAAAAATTTTGCAGAACTATTATACGGCTTATCTTTACAGCCCTAAAAAACAAGGGAAGGGAGTTTAGCTCAGCTGGTTCAGAGCATCTGCCTTACAAGCAGAGGGTCGGCGGTTCGAACCCGTCAACTCCCACAGGCCCCGATTAATTTCGGGGTTTTATATTTGAAAAAATGTCTCCGTAGCTCAGTTGGTAGAGCAGCTGACTCTTAATCAGCGGGTCCACGGTTCGAGTCCGTGCGGGGACACAATAAATCAGTAAGTTATTTACTGCATGGCCGGAAATGTTTTCAATTTTTTGGCGATTAACAAATAGGCCCCATCACAACAGAGTCATTAATTATCGTCATATTGGATTCCATTAATAAGATCCGATTTTCTTATAATTATCCAGAATTATTTCCCTTTTTCATATTAAAATAAAATTCAATAATTTCTGGTTATTCAAAAACCTGCCTTCAAAGCATTGAAGAATTTTTTTCTTCTTAACAACATTTTCGTTGAAATGACTGTATCTTCAGATCACTAAACGTTTCAGACCCTGCTTTTTCAGAATCCGGTACTGAACCTTTATCGTCTCTATATGCTCGTATAAGGACCGCAACCAAACCTCCGGCAATCTTTCGGCCTTGTTAACCAGATCAGGTATTATCGCACGGGTATTGTGATTATTCAGAATATATATATTAAAACATGCTTATGAAAAAAATATCTTTTTTCATCCAGCTGGCGGCTCTGATCATTTATTTCGGATGCAACAAACATGATCACTCATCTTCCACACAAGCTAATAAGTCAAAGTCGCTCGTAGCCATCGCCGGCCGTGATACAAGTATTTGTATGCCTTATGGCGGAACCGGCCATATTTTCCAGGGTATCCTTGATGGACAGGGATCTCATGACAGTCTGGGCAATATTGTTTCATACGACTGGAAACAAATGGTACCGGGGACCGGAACTCTGATAGATGTTGGCTCGAAAGCATTAACTGAAGTGGAAATTTCGAATCCGGGAATTAATACATTTTGGCTGGAGGTTAAGGATGATCAAGGCCAGGTTGCTTACGATAGTGTCAGCATCAACATTATTCAGAATTTTACATTTGAATATGATGGTTTATCCTGGGATTCTGCGGTAGGTGCACTCACGACAATCAGTGAAAGTTTCAAACCCGGTTTGATAGAATCCTGGCCGGATTTTACTAAAGCGATAATCGACCAGTCAACCGCGCTGATCACTAATTACAATGGTCAGTGTGTTGACATTGCCAGCTGGAAGGTGATTCCCTATGTTCCATATGATTCAATTCAGCTGACCCCTGTCCCGCTGTTTTATACGATTATTCCTGGTCACGGGGTTCTGTTTCCCGAAATATTTGCCAAGACAAATGCTGCAATTGACTTTAATCAGCAAGTATCCATAGCCTTTGACCTAAACTCGGGTCAGGGGGGCTGGGATTATTAGCGATTGTGCGATCCTGAAAATGGTCTGTATCAACGCACATGCATAGACGTAGAAAACCCCTGAAGGATATGATCTATGTCTATCCTGAAGGTGTTGGTATATTTTTGTCGAAAAATCCTGCCAGTTGAATTTATTCGCATAATTAAAAAACTTTCCAATCTTTTGCTTTTCCAAATGCCTCTCCATTAATTCCTGCTCGTTTATGCGCACGAGATAGACCCAATTATTAAGGCAGGTTTCTGTAAAAAAAACTGATTGATGATTCTTCCGTGGTGCCGAAAATACACCCATCCATTTCAATTAGTGATAACGGAAATATAATTCCGAAAAAACAATTCTCAATTAAATATTTCAACCATTTATCATTACATAATCCACCGGCCAAATAATTGATTTGAGTTATGCCATTATGTTAACACATGGTCGGAACACCGGGGTTTCAAGTTGAGATTAAATAATTATATTGGTTTATCAGGCAGGGCATTCATCAAAGCCATCACTGCCCAGTTTGAGGCCGCAGCGGATATGAATTGATTTTCATCATAAGGCGGAAAATCACTGTTTACGAATGGTTGAAAAGGGTATGACCTTGATTCCATAACCCAGGCGCCATCTGCATCCTGCGTTTTTAATAAATAATTTATGCCTTTTTGATACAGAGGATCTTCCGGTTTCATCATTCCGCTTTCATACAAAGCACAAAGAGTTTGCCCTGTCGCGTAAGCATCACTTTTCATAGTTGGTAATTGCGACCAGCCTCCGTCTGCATTTTGCATAGACTTCAATTTTTCGGCAACCTTCATTTTCATATTATTATCACTGCCGCACCATTGCATGCCCAGCAATTGAAAAGCGAGTTCCTGTTGCTGCAACGGGTTTGCTTTTTCAAGCCATTGTTTTGTTCTTGTAACTAATTCACCAACATGTTTTTTCTTTGCCTGTGATGCATATAATTGTATTGCACGTACAGCCATCACCGTTAAATGTATATCTCCTGTTTCCAAGGGCACCCTTCCTGATTCCGCAAGAAAACTGCCATCCGGCCTTGCCTGGCTCATGATATAATCAACCGATAAATCCGTATACAGATCAGCGGGATATTTTTCTGCAGATAACCCCAGTAAGATATAAGGAGCCACAAAATTCACAGGCAGAAATTCGTTGATCAGATTGGCGTTCCCGGCTAATTGCAAAGTTCTTTTCATTGATTGTACTCTATAAACAGCAAAAGAATCTATGACAGAAATCCCCTTTTTAGCTGCTATTTCAGCAGCCATGGAAGTTAATGTGTTGTGATGGCAGGAGGCGCATTTAAATTTGCTTCTGTTTGTGAACAGGTAACCGCTCTTTTGTAAAAGCAAAAAACTTTTATTTACAGATTTTTCAATGTCTGCAGTATTGTTACCAGCAGGTTTATTCATCCATCCTGCAAGCATGCTTAATAAAAAAATGCCGCCCGCAATAATAATGATGACAGGAAAACCTTTTCTTTTCATACAAATCCTTTTTGAAGATGATTATTTGGTTGCGTATTTTTCTAATAACTCAACAGATTGAGTGTTTCCTTTTCTTTTTGCATAATACAAAGCATCTGTTCCGTCCGGCGCTTTTTCCGATACAATAGCGCCATGATTAATCAGAGCAAGCGTCATTTCCGGATCATCCGTTATTTCAGACAGCTGCAATAACATTAAAGCAGTAAACCCACCTTTTGTTTTTAGATTTGGATCTGCACCGTGTTCTAACAAATAAAAAAATGATTTCTTGTCACCTCCCAAGGCGGCATTTATTAATGGAGTGAACCCAACAAGTCCCGGAAATGTTGGTATTGACATCGGATGCGCATTTACATTTGCTCCATTATCCACGAGCATTTTTAATGTTTCAAAATTGCGGAATACTAATGCATTATTGATCGGATAATCTCCGAAAAATGTAGTATCATTTACCTTAAATCCACTTCTGATAAGAAAACCCACGATAGCTGTATCACCAGAAGATGCTGCGTTGTAAAGAAGATAGTTATCAGAAGCGCTTTTTTTCAGGTCGGCTCCTTTATCGATCAGCAAATGAAAAAGATTAATTGTTCCTGGCATGGCTGCCAGCTTTACCAAAATACCAAAGCCTTCTATTTTATGATTAAGATCTGCGCCATGATCCAGCAGCAAATTTGTTTTATCCCAATCAGGCACTGCAAGCCATAGGGCGGTGATGGCACCCGCATTTTGAAAATTTACTTTTGCACCGTGTTCAATTAATATTTTCATTTGCTCAACCGAGCCGCTTAGCGTGGCTGCCATTAATGCAGAATAGCCATCAAGAGTATCATTTACATCGGCTCCGTTTTGTAGTTGTAGTGTGAGTTCTTTAATACTCCCCGATCTTATTGCGTTGAAAAATTTTTCTGTTTTACCATTAACAATTGCAGGTTGCTGAGCCGACAGAGAAAAAGAAGTTAAACCCGCAATCATAATAATCGATGAAGCAAAGATTATCTTTTTGTATAAGATTGATTTACGTTTCATGTTGATTATTTTAAAAACGGGATACTAATTAATTTGATAAAGCCCGGCCCTGAAAAAATATTTACTGCATTTTCACCCTCACAAGTGTGGCTTTGTCCATTGCAGATTTTCTTGGTCCGCAGGAATCTTCAGTCAGCACTGTGTATATAGAATCATTGCTAAAAAAAGTTGTTTTGTATTTACCCCAATAATCTAATCCGCAGGTGCCGTCGTTTAAATAAAGCATATCATCTTTCAACTTAAATTTCCCTTCAACGGTAAAATTCTCTGATGGAATAACAACTTTGACCGTACCGTTCTTTCTGAAATCAATATTTATTTTTTGATTATTTCCGTATTTTATCATCCAACTGCCGTGTATGCTTTTTCCCGGCGGAATGAAAGCAATAATTACTATGGCAAAAAAAGAAGCGAGTAAAGGAAGTGTCTTTTTCATAAATGATTTTTTTGGAGTTTATTTTTACATCAAATTTGATAGAATAAGCTGCATTATAAACTACCTGATGATGTAGGATTTTACGTAATTGATCATTACTTATTTTAAAGTTCAACCCTATCTCTTTTAAACTGCAACCTCTTTCCTGATTCAGGCTGCCAATCAAAAATGCAAAACCATAAGCAAAAAGCAGGCTCAGTACCTCTTTGCCGGCCGCAGCGCAGTCACATTTTGTGAAATATCTTTCATTCAGTTTACTTCAATGATTTATATTTTCTCTTTACTGCAACTTGCTCAACCGTTTTCTTCATACTGTCTAATTCTGCCGGTCGGATGCCAATTCCATTCCTCATTGTAATGAGAGTTTTTTTTGCGGCTAGGACTGCAGGCTCGTTGTTGTTTGCGTTCATTTTAGCAATAGCGGAATCTGATAAAACAGCGTTTGCGGTTGTCAGCACATCCGTTGCAGCAGCTTTTAATTTATTGGTATCAGGTTGCTTGCCGCTTGCGCCAATGGTAATTGCATCGATGATGCTATTTATGCCGGGTTTTAGTTTGCCTGTGTCGATTAACCGGGATACAGCATTTTCTTTTTTTACAGAATCATTTGCAGGCATTGTTTGCTTTGAAGATAAATTGCCACAGGATGTGAATGAAATAGCCTAGAAGACGAATAATCTTGCCTGTCGCATAGTTTTGCTTTCGCATTTTTATTATCTTTTTCATTATAATTAAGACATAAACAATTATAATAAGAATTTAATTTTTTCTG
>DATGFZ010000121.1:0-14995 GCA_035308805.1 Puia sp.
ACTCAAAGCGGCTCCAAAGTGCCGGTAAAAGAAATTTCCAATATCACCACCATAACAGGCCCCTGTTTAATTTTCAGGGATGAAAATGAAAGATATTCTGCGGTAAAATTTTCCGTCCGCGGCCGAGATATGGGAAGCGCAATTGCGGAAGCACAAAATAAGGTGGACAAGCAGGTTTCGCTGAAAAAAGGATATGACATGGTTTGGCAGGGAGACTTCGAAAATCAGCAACGCGCACAAAAAAGATTGGCAGAAGTTGTGCCGATAAGTCTATTGTTGATCTTCATTCTTTTATTCACGATGTTCGGAAATTTAAAAGATGCAGGATTGGTTTTCATCAACGTGCCCTTTGCCATTGTCGGCGGCATCGTTGCCCTGTTTGTTACTGGCACAAACTTCAGTATTTCTGCCGGCATCGGATTTATTGCGTTGTTCGGCATTTGCATTTTATTTGGAGTGTTGTTGATAACGGTATTCAAAGAAAATCTTGAAAAAGTAAAAGGAAGAAAAAATATTTTGTACCGCGCAATTAAGGAAGGTGTTGAATCGCGCGCACGGCCGGTAATGATGACAGCATTGATGGCTGCCATTGGATTGTTTCCCGCGGCAATGTCTCATGGAATTGGTTCTGAAAGTTCGCGACCATTGGCAAGGGTTGTGATTGGCGGCATACTTTGCGCCATGATATTTTCACTGCTGGTTTTTCCTCTCATTTTTGCAAGGGCATATAGAAAATTTGACGCAATTTATGGTGACCGGATGTCTGAGAAAGAACATGGAAATCTTTAGGTATTGTTGGCAATATTGATGTCCTTCGCATTATTGAGTTGTTAAGCATTCATGTGCCGACCTGGGCAAAATGTATTATTCAAGCTTTATTCAGCTTTTATTTTATGTATACATGCGCCAAGGAAATCTATACAGAGATCAAATCAACACAGCGGGTTTTTGGTCAGTCCCAACGTTCATAGGATTTTTGCTTTACAATTGGCCTCCGGTTGAGAGAATGGTGTCCGGCAGCATTACGGGATAGGTTATGAAAATACTTGCTGCAAATGTATGCTGAACTTATCCGCTACCATGTGCTCCTTACTTCAAACTGCACGCTTCTTATTTCTTTATTATTACATTTGCAGCAAAATATATTCATGTCCATTTCTACCACTGAACTCATTTGGGGTCTTGTTATCGCAGTCGTGCTTGCGGGGGCTCTTGTAATCGTTTTTCTTAAACAAAGAAAGGAAGCCAGACTCGGAACTGCGGAAAATTCAACTGTCAATACTAAGCAACTCCAATTACAAGCCTATGAAAGATTGATTCTGCTTACTGACAGAATTGCGCTTCCCAATCTTATCACCAGAGTAAATCAGCCCGGGATGTCGGCAAAAGAAATGCAATTTTTCCTGACTCAAAACATTAAACAGGAATTTGATCATAATATTACTCAACGTATCTATGTCAGTCCAGAATCCTGGGATGCAGTAAATAAACTGAAAGAACAAAATATACTCATCATAAACCAGGTCGCTTCTTTTTTGCCGGAAAATGCAAGCGGTCACGATTTAAATAAAAGTTTACTGGATCTGCTCATTCAAAATCCCAAAGCATCGCTTGATCATGTTGTCGCAGAAGCCTTGAGTTATGAAGCAAAAAATTTAATGAGATAAAAAAGAGTTTTAGTCTTGAGTTTGCAATGCTGCGAATAGTAATCGGTAACCAGACTCATCCGGCAAAACCATCAACTAAAACGATAAACTGATTACATGAATGAAAAAAAAATATGCACCGATTCAGGAATAGAAATTAAACCAATCTATACCAGCAAGGATCAATCATTGCCAAATAACAACGCAGAGCTTCCAGGCAAATTTCCGTTCACGCGCGGCATTCAGCCGGATATGTATCGCGGCAAGTTGTGGACAATGCGTCAATATTCTGGTTTTAGTACTGCTGAAGAAAGTAATAAAAGATATCATTATTTGCTATCTCAAGGTGTATCGGGGCTAAGTGTTGCCTTCGATCTTCCAACGCAAATAGGTTACGACAGCGATCATGCGCTTGCCGAAGGGGAAGTTGGCAAAGCCGGCGTAGCCATAGATTCTTTGGAAGATATAGAAACTCTTTTTTCGGGAATAAGACTGGAAGACATCACCACTTCCATGACGATCAATGCGACGGCTTTTATTTTACTGGCCTTTTACGTAACGCTCGCAAACAAGCAAGGCGCAGATCTGAAAAAGATTTCAGGAACCATCCAAAACGATATTTTAAAAGAATATGCAGCCCGTGGAACATATATCTATCCCCCTAAGCCGTCGATGAAAATTATTACCGACATTTTTGAGTGGTGCGGGCATGAATTGCCCAAATGGAATACCATCTCGATCTCAGGTTATCATATCCGGGAAGCCGGTAGCACGGCCGTTCAGGAAATAGCCTTTACTCTAAGTAACGGTAAAGCGTATGTAAAATCAGCATTGGACAAAAAAATGAATATTGATTCATTTGGAAAGCGACTTTCTTTTTTCTTTAATGCACACAACAATTTATTTGAAGAAATTGCAAAATTCCGCGCAGCAAGAAGAATGTGGGCAAAAATTATGAAAGATCTCGGCGCACTGGATGAAAAAGCCATGATGATGCGTTTTCACACCCAAACGGGCGGCAGCACCCTGACGGCCCAGCAGCCTTTAAATAATATCGTACGGGTGACCACACAAACGTTATCTGCTGTATTGGGTGGAACGCAATCCCTCCATACAAATGGTTATGATGAAGCACTCAGTCTGCCGACCCAGGAAGCTGCAAGAATCGCCCTAAGAACACAGCAGATCATTGCCTATGAAAGTGGCGTTATTTCAACAGTTGACCCGCTTGCCGGGAGTTATTTTATTGAATCGCTGACTGATCAGATTGAAAAGGAAGCATGGAAAATAATTGACCGGATTGATTCCATGGGAGGAAGTGTTGTTGCCATTGAACAAGGATTCATACAGAATGAAATTGCAAAAAGCGCTTACCAGTACCAACATAAAATTGAATCAAAAGAAAAAATTATTGTGGGTGTGAACAAATTTGAAGAAACCGACGATGGTTCTGTGCCCACTTTCAGGATTGATGATTCCATTCGAAAATTGCAAATGGAGAAGTTGAGATCACTTCGGGAAAAAAGAAATAATGATTTGTGTAAAAATTTAACACAAACTTTACATGATAAGGCCGTCTCGGGCCAAAACATTATGCCTGCGGTGCTTGATGCCGTAGCAAATGATTGCACTCTGGGCGAAATTGCCGATACGCTTCGGGATGTTTTCGGCGAATTCAAATAATCCCTTCCAAAAAATAAATGTCTGATTTACATTTTTAAAATAATTTATTTATTTTTGCCCTGACGATTCGTTTTCGACGTCTTCCAACCACTTTTCATTCAGCCAAGAATTGCCATTGAATATGTGAGAAATATGTTTCTCGCGTAACGACATTAGTTTTGAATGGCTACCCCAGGGTAGCGCGGGGGCAATTTCTATTGCCCTCTTTTATAAATAAGCAGGGATACTTATTGTGTATGGCAGTGGCACCGAACCCTAGTCTAGCTCTGACGATTGCGCCATGACAGGTTGACCAACTGCGAATTCTGATCTGTAAGGATCCAACAATCAGCATCCTTCCATTTCATTTTTAAGATTCTGTTAGCATTAAAAAAACCTCACTTCACCGACACATCCGTTTTATATTCCGCTTGCGTAAAAGCAGTTTTTCATTTTTTCTTTTTGGCATCAATTTGGTCTGTTAACCGGTAGACTTTGCCTGTTCGCAAAGCGTTTTTTAAAAATAAAAAAATTACAATGAAAAAAATTATCGCAGCTATTGCAGTATTTATTGCAGTATTTTCTGTCTCGTCCTTACATGCGCAGCAGGGCGGCGGAAGAATGGATCCCGCTGCAATGAAACAAAAATTAAAGGATGATTTGAAGCTGACTGATGTGCAAGCTGATTCGGTTGTTGCCATCAGCCAGGAATTTCGCCCAAAGATGCGTGATATTTTTATGGATCAATCATTAAGTCAGGATGATAAAACCGCAAAAATAAGCGCAATAAGGGACCAGCAAAATAAGCGAGTGCAGGCTGTTCTGGGTGATGATCTTTTCAAAAAATACCAGGATTGGCAAATGAAAAATCGTCCGCAAAGAGGTGGTGGAAATGGTGGCGGCGGAAACGGAAATCAATAATGAAATTCCTATACGAAAAACGTGTATGCTTTTGATTTTGCACAAGGCTGTCTGAAAAGACAGCCTTATTTTTTTGTGAATTTTAAGCGATCTGGACAGATGAAGGGATGTCAGATAAAGTTATCTGTACTTCCATCAGTTATTACCCGTCTCAATTCATGCTTTCCTGTTTTCCTTCGCCCAGGTATCTCTCAATGTAACCGTCCGGTTAAAGACCATTTTTTCTTCTGAACTTGTTCTATCCAGGCAAAAATATCCCTTGCGGATGAATTGATAACGTTCCCCGAATTTTGCATTCTTTAGGGATGGTTCACCATAGGCAGACCGAATGATTTGCAATGACTCAGGATTAATATAATCTTTAAAATCGCCCGCTTCATTTGAGGGATCCTCGACATGAAATAAACGATCATAGAGGCAAACTTCAAGGGTAATGGCATGTTTAATACTGACCCAATGCAAGGTTCCCTGGACTTTTATTCCAGATGTGTCCGCGCCACTTTTACTTTCTGGCAGATAAGTACACCTGAGTTCGGTAATATTTCCATCGATATCTTTGATCACTTCATCACACTGAATAATATAGGCACTTTTTAAGCGAACTTTTTGCCCGGGAGCCAATCGGAAAAATTTCTTTGGCGGATTTTCCATGAAATCTTCTTTTTCGATATATAATTCATTGGTGAATGGAATGTCACGGTGCGTTTTTTGTTCCACTTCAGGGTTATCCTCGCTGGTAACCGATTCGAGATCATCCGTATAATTCGTGATTACCACTTTTAACGGGTCGAAAACCACCATCTTTCTCAATGCTATTTTATTAAGGTGTTCGCGAATACAAAATTCGAGCAGGGACATGTCGATCAGGTTATCTCTTTTTTGTACTCCTATTTTATCTGCAAACGCACGAATGCTTTCCGGAGTATAACCACGACGTCGAAATGCGCTAATGGTCGGCATCCGGGGGTCATCCCAACCCGACACCTGTTTATCGTTTACAAGCTGCAATAATTTACGTTTACTCATTACCGTATAGGTCATATTCAACCGGGCAAATTCATATTGCTGGGAAGGGAATATTTCAAGGTTTTCAATAAACCAATTGTACAGGGGGCGATGGGTGACAAACTCCAGTGTGCAAATAGAATGCGTAATGTTTTCAATCGAATCGCTTTCACCATGAGCAAAATCGTACATCGGGTAAATACACCAGGCATCCCCTGTGCGATGATGATGCGCGTGTTTGATCCGATACATGATCGGATCGCGCATTTGCATGTTTGGAGAAGCAATGTCTACTTTTGCACGTAAGACTTTTTCTCCGTCTTTAAACTTGCCGTTACGCATATCCGAAAACAGCTGAAGATTTTCTTCTACGCTCCTTTCGGCAAATTTGTTCCTTTTACCAGGTTCTGTCGGCGTGCCTTTTTGCGCGGCAATTTCTTCGCTGGTGCTGTCATCGACATAAGCAAGTCCTTTTTTAATGAGCCTTACGGCAAATTCATACAACTGCTCAAAATAATCCGAGGCATATAATTCATTCGCCCATTCAAAACCAAGCCACCGGATATCTTCCTTGATGCTATCAACATATTCGGTTTCTTCAGTTGTTGGATTCGTATCATCAAAACGCAAATTGGTTTTGCCGCCATATTTTAATGCCAATCCAAAATTTAGGCAAATGGATTTTGAATGACCAATATGTAAATAACCATTAGGTTCCGGCGGAAAGCGTGTGCGTATTGTTTTGTATTTTCCTGATTTTAGATCTTCTTCCACAATTTCCTCGAGAAAATTGAGCGACTTTTCTTCCTTTTTTATTTCATCCATGGTTCAAATTATTGAGAACTGCGAATTTACGGCATGTTGCGGAGTAAGCCAAGGCAACCTAACGGTGAACAGAAAATGGATAATAGGGATCAGTACGTCTTGTAAATAGAATCCCGCTGTATCATTGCGCAGTGTAAAGAAGTTTGTTGCCGGTCAAGAAAGGATCAGAAAATCAGTTGCAGCCTAGAAATTCGCAAAGTTTCGATTCCAGGTCAGATCCCCGTAAATTTTTTGCGACGATTTTTCCGCTCGGATCGATTAAGAAATTTTGAGGAATTGTCTGTATATGATATTTCACGGCAACATCATTGTTCCAGAACTTTAGGTCGCTGACATGGGTCCACGTTAAATTGTCCTCTTTGATCGCCTGCAACCAGGGTTCGCGGCTTTTGTCGAGGGAAACACTGAGGATGGTAAAATTTTTTGCTTTGAATTTATTATAGGCCACAACGACGTTTGGGTTCTCCATACGACACGGATGACACCAGCTCGCCCAAAAATCTACCAATACGTATTTCCCTTTGAATGATGAAAGCGATACAGGCCTTCCTTGCGGATCATTTTGCGTAAACTCAAGCTTTGTACCCACGGCTCCTATTTTTTCATCTGCAATTTCCTGGCGTAAAATTCTTCCAAAAAAACCATTTTGAATTTCAGGTGTGAGGGTATTAAACCTTTTTTCTAACAAAAAAACGTCGTCTGAAAGTTTACTAAAATATACAAGCATAAAAGCAGTGACCGCAGAAGTTTTTTTCTTCTGAAGATACTCGTCTTCTGAAGATTGTATTTGAGCCAGGAGGGTGACGTACTGCTTCATAAGTGTGTCATCTCTTGGTATATTGGGTTTAGTATTGAGTATGCTAACCAAACTGCTCAATCTGGAAAGATAAGGATTAAAAATCTGCTGAAATTCGGTGAATTCGTCATTGGATAAGGAACCATTTATTTTGAGTCCGGTGAGTTGGTTTATGTCGCCGGTTATCACAATGTTATCGCTTCCAACAAATAATGGTATTTTTTTCCCTGCGCCTTCAAAATTTAACTCATACAGGCTTGGCTCTGTAATATGACCGATCAGCGTAAATTTTCCTGATTGTACCAAACTTTTAGCCACTGTATCATTTGCTGTGTTCGGATTGGATAAAAATACCGCAGAATTTTCCGGCAGACCCTGCACGCTACCAGTAATTATCAATTGAGATTGTGCAAAAGTTTGTCCGGTCAGAAAAACCATAACAAAAAAACCCAAAAAACTCGTTTTCATTGCTGTACTATTTTGAATGACGCTGCTTTAGAACGTCAATTACATCTTTTAAATTATGTTCTTTAACGTTAAGCAAAATTAAATAATGAAAAAGTAAATCCGCAGCTTCGTTCAGGAATAATTCTTCGTTATTGTCTTTTGATTCGATCACCATTTCCACGGCTTCTTCGCCAACCTTTTGTGCAATTTTATTGAGTCCATTTGCAAATAATGAGGAAACATAAGACTGATCGGGGGACGCCTTTTTACGGCGGTTTATGACATCCTCCAGATAAAATAAAAAATCCTGGTTTGTGTTGGTTTCGTTCCAGCAGGTATCGGCACCGGTATGACAAACAGGCCCAAGAGGCTCTGCTTTTATTAATAAGGTGTCGTTGTCGCAATCAGTCAAAATATTTTTCAGTAATAGAAAATTCCCACTCTCCTCTCCTTTTGTCCACAAACGATTTTTTGAACGGCTGAAGAAAGTTACTTTACCCGATTGTTTTGTTTTCTGCAGCGCCTCTTCGTTCATAAAACCAAGCATCAGCACCCGGTCTGTTTTATCATCCTGAATGATTACAGGAACCAGTCCATCGCCATATTTGTTAAAATCAATTTGCATACATGAATTGTTGGGTATTGGTTTGATTCAATCCTGGTTATTTGGGTTGATGCATGATCAATTTATTGATCAGATCCTGCACTTTTTGAGGGCTTTCTGTTTCTACCAAATAGGCTTGCATCCTGTTTCCGTTGACCCAACTATTTTTCCCATCGTCGGCCACGCCGATATGCCCATAATGCAAGTGGTAATATGGTTCAAATCCTTTCACAGCAACCAACACAGCCGTTTCATCCCAACTCATTCTGCCCGAACTGTCTTCTTTGGCTAACGGGATACTGATCCTGAAGACGTCTTTTACCGGGCTGTTGTTTACCTCATCATTATGAATAAGTGGCAAGCCAACCTTTATTTTCATCCCGATTTCAAAACCACTGAATATAATATTGGTTGGCCAATTTTCGAAAACGGTTTGGGAAGCCGCAATATCCTTGTCAACATTAAATTCATATCCTACCGGAAATCTCCCCGCCATACAAACCAACAGTTTTACTTTGTCAGCAACCAATCTTTTCCCATCGAGATCCGAATATTTATCTTTTCCTGTTTTCAATAATGCTGCCAGGTTGGTAAGGAAACCTGTTGTTACAATCGTTACACTGTGTGCGGGCTGCAATGATAATAGTTTTCGGTACAACTCAACTGCATTTTCCGCCTCATCATTACCTTTTATCCGGTGGGGATATTTTGCAGTTATGCTGTCTGTCCAATGCTGGTAATCGCGAAGCATTACGGCATCCCCCTTCGGTACCCCGATCGGGACTTCCGCCCGTTTAAAGTATGTATTGAAGACACTAAAAACGCAAGCGACACATTCATATTTTGTGCTCGCCATCGTTGCTAAAATTTTTGCATCCCCATTGTCTGCAAAAGCATGCAACATGGTTATGGCACCCACGTCGTCATAGTCAGGTCCCATGTCGCTGTCAAAAATAATTGGAACAGGTTTCAAGTGCTGAGCCGACAATAATGCTGAACACGTCAACATACATAAACAAAAAATAATTTTTTCCATAGTTCCGTTCCTGGGTTTTTCATTCTTCATTTTTCAATTCTTCTTTTTTGTTCAGAATTTATTTATTGATCAGCGCGTTTTCCTGCGCGGGCATTGTACCAACGCTGGGAACAACCGGTCCTAACGTCGACGACGCCTGTGTCTTGCAAGGATGATGATAATTACCGCACAGATAGCCGCAATCATTATTGTCATATACGAACTGTTATGTTATTTCTCTTCAAATAATTTTTTAAATCAGGAATACCAATTTCCTTAAAATGAAAAATACTTGCGGCCAAAGCAGCGTCAGCCCTTGCGTTCTCAAATACCTCTTTAAAATGTAACATCGTCCCTCCGCCACCGCTTGCAATAACCGGTACGGGTAATTGTGTAGACAAAGTTCGCGTAATATCCAATGCAAAACCTTGCTTTGTTCCGTCGTGATCCATTGACGTAAGTAATATTTCTCCTGCTCCCCGATCAATGGCTTGTTTCGCCCAATCCAAACATTTTGCTTCAGTCCTTGTTCTACCCCCATTCAAATAAACATACCATTCATCATCTTCTTTTTTTATATCAATGGCGAGTACAACACATTGACTCCCGAATTCTTTTGCAAGTCTGTTAATTAATTGCGGGTTCTTAAATGCAGATGTATTTACGGAAATTTTATCAGCACCATGTTGCAACAACAGGCTGACATCTTCGATGGAAGCAATTCCGCCGCCAACAGTAAATGGGATATTTATATGATGCGCAATCCGGTTTACCAACTCACTCAATGTTTTTCTTTTTTCGATTGTAGCAGTGATATCAAGAAATACCAATTCATCCGCACCCTGCTGTGCATACAAGGCTCCTAGTTCAACGGGATCGCCGGCATCACGAAGATGAATAAAGTTGGTTCCTTTAACTGTTCTGCCATCTTTAATGTCCAGGCACGGTATAATTCTTTTAGTGAGCATAATTATTTTCTTGTGCTTAAAGCCACTTTAATTCCCAGAGCAAATAACAAACTACCCGTAATTCTCTTCTGCCACTGCACAAACTTTCCGGATTTGCCCAGGCATTTTCCAATTTTGCCAAATAATAAAGCAACCATTATATTTACGAGTGTGCCACCCAGGTTAAACCACACACCAAGAAATAAAATTTGAGCACTTGCATTAGCGGCTTTTGTATCGATAAACTGCGGTAAAAAAGCCAGAAAGAATAGCGCAACTTTTGGATTGAGCACATTGGTGAATACTCCCTGCCAAAATATTTTTCTGTAAGAATGTTTTCCAAATGAATTATTTATTTTGATCTCTTTCCCGTGATCAAAAAAGGATTTCACACCGAGGTAAATTAAATACAGGGCGCCCACGTATTTTATGATGGTAAACGCAACGGCCGATTTAGCAAAAATTGCCGATAAACCCACGACTGCGGCAATCATGTGCACGAGGCACCCGGCCATAATACCCAGCGAAGAAATAATCCCAGCTTTACTTCCCTGCGATGAGCTTTTTGCCATGACAAATACCATATCATTGCCAGGCGTAAGATTTAGCAACAATGCTGTTGATGCAAACAACCAAAAATTTTCAGGTATCATAAAAATACTTTCAAATCAGCCATCTTGATCCTTCCTTCATAAATTGCTTTACCGACAATGGCGCCCTTGCATCCGATTGCCTGCAATGCTTCCAAATCGTTTACTGAACTTACTCCTCCACTTGCCGTAAAATGCAGTTCAGGAAATTTGCCAACTATATTTTTATATAAATCAATTGAAGGTCCTGCTAACCTCCCATCTTTGCCTATATCTGTACAAAAGATTTGTTTCACGCCATGTTGAATATATTTCTGGATAAAATCATAAACCCAAATATCCGTTTTTTCAACCCAACCGTTAATTGCAATCTTTTCTTCTTTTACATCGGCTCCCAATAAAAATTTGTCCGCGCCGAAAATAAGCAACCATTTTACAAAGGTAGTTTCATCTTCAACCGCAATGCTTCCTACAGTTGCCAATGCTCCGCCGGAATTAAAAATAATCTTTATATCCATCTCATTTTTTATTCCACCGCCAAAATCAATAATCAAGGATGTCTTAGATGCAAGCGTCTCTAAAACTTTCCAATTTTTTACTATCCCTGCTTTTGCACCATCAAGATCCACCAAATGCAACCTCCTTAAACCGCTATCTTCAAATTTTTTTGCAACCTCGAGCGGATGTTCATTATAAATTTTTTTTTGAGCATAATCTCCTCCGGTGAGTCTTACACATTTTCCGTCAATGATATCTATCGCAGGAATAACTTGCATACCCATTTTATAATTCGAGAAAATTTTTCAAAATTTGTTCACCGACTGTGGCGCTTTTTTCGGGATGAAACTGAACGCCGTAGAAATTATTTTTCTGCAAGCCTGAACTATATGGCTGAATATAATCCGTCGTTGCGATTGTATGCTGACCTGGAGTTACGGCATATCCATGAACAAAATAGCAATAGCTTCTTTCATCAACACCTGAAAATAATTTAGATTTCAAATCAAAAATATTGTTCCAGCCGATTTGCGGCACCTTTAACGGCAGATCAGTTATCTTAAATCTTTTTACCTGTTCTTCAAATATCCCTAAACATTCCGTTTGATTTTCTTCAGAATACTGACACATCAATTGCATGCCTAGACAAATCCCAAACACAGGCTGGGTAAGGCTTTTGATAAGCTCATCCAATTTTCTCTCTTTTAGGTACTTCATTGCGCTGCTCGCTTCTCCGACTCCAGGAAAAATTACTTTGTCTGCATTACGGATTTCATCGTGATCGTCAGTAACCCTGGCCGACACCCCGATTCTTTCCAGGGCAAATAAGACACTTTGAATGTTGCCTGCGTTGTATTTGATAATGGTCAGCCTCACAATGATATCCTTATTTTCTGATTAATCTGCATTGTCATTTTAATATTGATTCAAGAAAATTTCTGGTCGCCTTTTCGATATCGCTTGCATCCTTTATCGCTTTAATAAATGCACTGCCGATTATCGCTCCATTTGCATATTTGCACACTGATTCAAATGTTGGTCTCTCTTTTATTCCGAAGCCAACCAAAACGGGATTTAGCAGTTTCATGTTTTGTAATCTCTGCAAGTATTTTTCAACTGATTGAAAGTCTTTTTCTTTACCGGTAATGGATGATGAAGACACCGCATATAAAAAGCCTGAACTTAATGAGTCCAATTTCTTTATTCTTTCATCTGATGTTTCCGGCGTTACAAGAAAAATAAAATCCAATGCATGTTTTTTTATAATGGCTCCGTATTCGTTCTCAAATTCATGTTCCGGCAAGTCAGGTAATATTAATCCGTCTATTCCGATCTCAGCAGCAACCTGACAAAATTTTTCAAATCCATATTGCAAAATAGGGTTCATATATCCCATCAATACAACCGGCAAATTGATTTCCTTTCTGAAATCTCTTAATTGCTCAAAAAGTTTTGTCATTGTCATGCCATTCCTCAAGGCCGTGGTACTGCTGGATTGTATAACGGGTCCGTCGGCCAGAGGGTCACTGTAAGGCATTCCAAGTTCAATAATATCAGCTCCATTTTCTTGCAGGGCTTTCATTACCACCATTGTGCTTTCCAATAAAGGAAAACCCGCGGTGCAGTAAATATTCAAAATTTTACTGTTGATTCCTGAAGAGGATCTTTTAAAAACATTTGCTATTCTGCTCATAATTTTTTGCCCTGCATGACAGGAAACCCCTGTAAAATTCACCAACGCATTTTGGTAAACTTTGCATTGTTATCTTTGGAATTTCTTTACGGTTCATTTATTTTTCATCCGGGCAATGACTCCGGTGAATTTATTTTTTTAATAGCCGTCCTCAAACGCTCTCATATATGTACTCATATCTTTATCTCCACGCCCACTCAAACACAAAACCGTCACTCCTTTAGCGGATGGAGGTATTTGTTTCAATGCTGCCAGGGCATGGGCGCTCTCAAGCGCAGGAATAATTCCTTCAAGCCTCGTCAATTCAAATGCAGCATCCAATGCTTCAGCGTCAGTGGCACTCAAAAATTTTGCACGTCCACTTTCAAATAAATGCGCATGCAAAGGACCGATTCCCGGGTAATCCAAACCTGCTGAAATACTGTGTGGCTCTATAACCTGACCATCTTCTGTCTGCATCACCAAACTTTTGCTGCCGTGCAAAATACCCGGTCTGCCCAGTTGCGTCGTTGCCGCACTATGGTGGGAATGGACACCTAAACCCGCAGCTTCAACAGCGATCAATTCTACATGCAGGTCATCAAGAAAATGATAGAAAGCACCAGCTGCATTACTGCCCCCGCCAACACAGGCAATAATTTGCGAAGGCAGTTCCTTGCCTGTTTGATCCTTCAACTGCCAACGCATTTCTTCACTGATGACACTTTGGAAACGCGCAACCATATCAGGATAGGGATGCGGGCCTACCACGCTGCCAATCACGTAATAGGTATCAGCAGGATTATTGATCCAATCACGAATGGCCTCGTTGGTAGCGTCCTTTAGCGTTTGGCTCCCGCTCATTGCGGGTACCACCCGTGCACCAAGCATTTTCATGCGTGCCACATTTGGCGCCTGCCGTTCAATATCCTTCATGCCCATGTACACAACACAATCCATTCCCTTGAGCGCACAAACCGTTGCCGTGGCAACTCCGTGCTGACCAGCGCCGGTTTCCGCAATGATGCGTTTTTTCCCAAGTCTCTGGGCAAGCAAAACCTGCCCGATTGCATTGTTGATCTTATGCGCACCGGTGTGATTCAGATCTTCCCGTTTTAAAAATATTGTTCTATTGTACTTATTGCTTAGTCGTTTTGCAAAATATAACGGCGATGGCCGCCCTACATAATCTTTTAATAATTCATGAAATTCTTTTTGAAAAGATTCTTCATACATGATGTTGATATAATTTTCCCGCAACTCTTCGACATTCCGATGCAACATTTCAGGAATATAAGCCCCCCCGAAACTGCCGTAGTATCCGAAAATATTTGGCTGTTTGTACGTGCCTTTATTAAGAGAGATTGTCCTGTTTATCATTGTCGTCGACAATTTTATTTTTTATTTTACTATAGATGGTAACAGATTTCCTTTTTGCATATCGTGCCTTTCCGCTGCCGGTGATTGAAGGATGTTACAGAACGACCTGTCAACCGCCACAGATTTCCAATTTACAGGTCGCGGTCAAATTCCGAGATTGCCTAATTTTCTCTGCCCGGCCGATCGGGGTTTAGATCATCACCTGCAAAAATATCAAATCAAGCCACCGGTCAAATTTATAACCTACTTCTTTGAAATACGCCACTTCAACGAAGCCAAATTGCCTGTGCATAGCAATGCTGGTTTCATTACTTGCATCGATCCCTGCAATGATGGTATGCATTCCCATTTGTTTTGCCGCGTTAATTGTTTCTTTAAGGAGTAATTTGCCGACTCCTTTCCCACGTTTGTCGCTTCTAACATAAACAGAATTTTCAACAGAATATTTATATGCCTGCCAGTTCCTGAAGCTTCCGATAGTGCTGAATCCGATCACTTCATCAGTTTCTTGTGCAACAAAAACAGGAAATCCATCTTTTTGTTTTTGCGCTAACCATTCTTTTCGCATTTCCAAAGTATGCGGAGCATATTGAAAGACGGCTGTTGTGTTGGTAATAATGTCATTATATATGTCCAACATCTGTTGCAAATCAATGTCTGTCGCTATTCTTATCTGTACCATGGAAGTGGACTTGGCTTTTACCATTCAACTTTTTAACTTTTCAACAAACTCTCTTATTTTATTCAAATCCTTCACACCCGGACTGGTTTCAAACTTACTGTTGATATCAACTGAAAACAATTTTTTTGATACAGGTTCCCCGGCAAACAATCTTAATTTTTCAGTATCGCCGGGTTCAATGCCGCCACTCAAAAAAAACAGTTTATTGATTGATGCGTTTTTCAGCATCTCCCAATTAAATTTTTTACCTGTTCCGCCATAGCCGGCTCCTTCGGTGTCAAATAAAAACATGTCGGTATAATCTT
>DATGFZ010000122.1:0-5874 GCA_035308805.1 Puia sp.
AGTATTGCGCCCATTTGTAAACTCGCGGCTAACAAGACCGATGTTTTCAACTCGATCATCATTAAATATTCATCAAAAGAAACGTTTTCCTTTGTTTCAAAATCCATATCAATTTGTTGTCCCTCGCAGACCTGCCTCGCTGTCGCGTTGAACAATTTAATAATTTTATGTAGATGCGTGGAATGAATTTTATTCAAATAATCATAAGCAACAACAAGCATCACGTCGCCAGAAAGTAACGCAACAGGTTCGCTATATTTTTCATGAACTGTTTGCATTCCCCGGCGTAACGGCGCTTTATCCATTATGTCATCATGTATCAGTGTAAAATTGTGAAACAATTCCACAGCGATGGCAGCTTCCCAGGCGTCTTCATTAATCTCCCCGAAAAGTTCATTTCCCATTAAACACATCACCGGGCGAATTCTTTTGCCACCTAATCTTAAAAAATAATCTGCTGGCTCATACAGACTCCTGGGATGCATGGGGAAATGCTGCACATCAAACTTTGCTAAAAATCTTTTTGATAATTCTTCGAAACTGTGCATTGATTTTTTATTATAATCCTTCAGAGAAAAGCAGGATGAATGAGATTTTTCATTTCAAGCCTGACTGCTCAGCTCTCGCGTCATTTGGCTTTTTTCTTTTTATTCCACCCATCAGACATCTCATCATCAATGACTTTGCTGTTAAGTACCCATTCAAAATCCAATTGCCTTTTGCCAAGATTGGCTGAAATAAGTTTTACAGTAACCTTATCCCCCATCCTGAATTTTCTCCCGCTTCTTCTTCCCACCAATGCATATTCAGTTTCCACCAATCGAAAATCATCATACTCCAATAAACTATTGATGCTGATCAATCCTTCACATTTTTGTTCAACAGTTTCAACCCAAAAACCAAATGCTGCAACCCCGCTTATCACGCCCTCAAATTCGTCGCCCAGGAATTGTTGCATAAATTCGACCTGTTTGTATTTATTGGCAGCACGTTCGGTTTCCATTGCCGCGCGTTCGCGATCACTGCAATGTTTACATTTTGTTTCGAGTTTTTTATCAATCAAAATTTTTTGCTGAAGAACCTCCTCTAAAATGCGATGGACCAAAACATCCGGATAACGACGAATCGGTGAAGTAAAATGACAATAATGATCAAACCCCAATCCGTAATGCCCGATGTTCTCTGTCGTGTAAACGGCTTTTGACATGGTTCGAATCCCCAATTGTTCCAAAACATGCTGCTCGGGTTTCCCCTTTACCGCTTCAAGCATTTCGTTAAACGAATGTGCTATTAAAGCAGGCGTTTTTACATCAAAATGGTGACCATATTTTTTTGCAAATTCAATGAACGGCAATAATTTTTCTTTATCAGGTGTATCATGCACACGATATGGAAAGGGAATTGCTTTCTTATTAAATTTTACGTGTCCGACATTTTCCGCAACTGTTCTGTTTGCAAGCAGCATAAATTCTTCGATCAATTGATGCGCTTCCTTATTTTCTTTAACGACAACACCGAGAGGTTTTCCTTTTTCATCCAACACAAATCGCACTTCAGTTGATGAAAAATTAATCGCTCCTTTTTTGAATCGTTGTTTGCGAAAACGCTGTGCAAGATTATTAAGCATCAGCATTTCATCCTTATACTGTCCTTCTTTTCTTTCAATAATTTCCTGCACTTCTTCATAGGTAAAACGATGATCGGAATGAATAACCGTTTTTCCCAGCCAATAATTTTTCATTTCTCCTTTCGATGTTATCTGAAAGATCGCAGAGAAACACAATTTATCTTCATGCGGGCGAAGCGAACACAATTCATTCGAAATTCTTTCCGGCAACATCGGGTTAACCCTGTCAGGCAAATAAACTGATGTTGCCCGCAGGTATGCTTCTTTATCCAACGCTGTTTCATATTTTACATAATGGCTCACATCGGCAATGTGGACCCCGATTTCATAAACATCATTTTTCAGAGAGCGAAATGAGATCGCATCATCAAAGTCTTTTGCGTCCGCGGGATCTATTGTAAAAGTTAGCAGATCGCGAACATCTTTTCTTTCTTTTATTTCTGAAGGAGAAATTACATCCGGCAAGCGTTCTGATTCTTCAAGTACTTCTTCGGGGAAAAAAACAGGAAATCCACTTTGTAACAAAAGTTCTTTCATCGCCTTATCATTTTCGTCTTCACTTTTCATGATTTGCAACACTTCACCAACCGGCTTTTTGTTCTTTTCCCATTGAACTATACGAACAATTGCCCTGTCATTATTTTGCGCGTCTTTTAATTTGTCGAGAGGCAGATAAATATCAGGCATCGGTTTCTCTGTTTCAGGAATAAAAAAAGCAAAATTTGCGCTTATCTCTACACGCCCGACAAATTCAGATTGCTTTCGCTCAACAACTTCCTCCACTTCTCCCTGCATACGTTTTCCATCAGCATTTTTTTTGACGATTTTTACCCGAACTGTATCCCCATTTAGTGCGGTATTAAAATCTCCAGGCCGTATTAAAATATCCCGCTCAAGATTCGGAACTACAACAAACCCCATTCCAGAGCGTGTTATTTCAAGAACCCCTTTGTAAAGATGTACTGAAACGATTTTTTTCTCCTTCTTTTTTGAATTTTTGTGTGACATTATTTAATATTCATTTTTAATCCCGAATTGTACTGATATTTACGAATTGTCATTTTGGGTTGTTCATTACTCTTAGCACTATTGCTCATTGTTCATTGTTGATTACGGATTATTGAATTTATTTACTGCATTTGTTCCCTGTAGGCCACAATAGCCGGGCAGTCCTGCACGAACGGAAACCATCTATCTTTAGCTCCTCAATTTACCAATCATTCCTCATCATCGGCGCAAATTCCCATTACGTCCAAAATGCCGAATGAAATTAGCAATAACGGTTGTAAATGCTTCGCCTTCTTTAAATAAAAATTCAGGTTCGACTGCAATAACGTAAAATGGCAGATCACCAATTTCGTTATGAAATTTAGATAACCTGACCGCATCTTTCTCTGTTGTCAAAATGATTTTATCTTTTGCAGAAATACTGTGGAATCTTTTTATAATTTCCTTCAAATCATCAATCGTATAAATATGATGATCGTTATACGCTGCCTGATAATAAGTGCTGTAATTTTCGAAAACAAACTTTTTTAACGACCTCGGGTTAGCAATCCCGGTTACCAGTAGTACTTCTGTCTGATCTGACACAGGTTTTATGTTTTTATTTACAAGATGATAAGGAGTGCCATACCTAATCGCAGAAAAAAATATTTTCTGCTCATGAAGTACATGTAACTCATCACTAACTTGTTTCTTTTCAGCTTCTTCAATTTCCATTGGACATTTGGTGACAACAATTATATCCGCTCGTTTGTAGCTTCTCGGCTCATCGCGGAGATCGCCGGTTGGCAAATACCAATCGCGCGAAAATAAATTATTATAATCCGTGAGTAAAATATTCAATCCAGCCAGTACGGAACGATGCTGAAAGGCGTCATCCAAAATAATAACTTCTGTCGATGGCAGATCATGCAACAATTGAGGAATCGCCACAAGTCTTTCCTCACCAACAGCAACCGGAACATCAGGAAATTTAATGTGAAACTGCATCGGCTCATCTCCAATTTGCAAAACTGTCGACGTCTCATTGGCTAATGCATAGCCTTTTGTCTTCCGCTTATAGCCGCGACTTATTATTGCAATAGCAAATTCATTTTTCAATGCTTTTATTAAAAATTCAACCATGGGCGACTTTCCTGTTCCTCCAACCGCAAGATTTCCAACACAAATAACCGGCAAATTGAAGCTCGTTGAGGCTAAAATCTTTTTGTTAAAAAGAAAATTCCGGGTTAAAATAATGAATCCATATATAATTGAGAAGGGGAACAATAAAATCCGAATGGGTCTTAATAGTGGAAAATTAAAATTCATAACAACAATTACACGAATTTACTACCGCGAAATACACGAAAATATACGAATTTACCCAATAACAAGTTTAAGAGTTTCAGAATTTAAATGTTGACATAGATATTACAGTTAGTGTACCAGGTTAAAGCCATCGAAATAATTTTCGCAAATTCTGATCCAGATTTCCAGCCTCCTGAAAGATAAATTTTTTATCGATGTTTTTGCTATAAGGAATTGATGCAATTCTCGGAAAACCGCTCCATTGAACAATTTCATTTTCGTAATCCAGGTATTGATCATTAAATATCCACCCAATGACCGGTAATTCATAATGTTTGCAAACTTGTGCAGTCAATAGCGAATGATTGATGCTTCCAAGATAATTTCTGCTTACTAAAATAATTTTTGCATTCAACTTTTTAAAAAGATCAGCTGCAAATTCTCTTTCATTTAGCGGGACCATCAACCCGCCAGCGCCTTCTATAATTAGATAATCGGTATTCACAGACCGATAAAAATTGTCTTTAGCTTTTCCATTAATTATTGCCAACTTCTTATCTTTTATTTCATCCAATTCTTTCCCGATCAAATTCAAATCGATCCTGACTCCCTCCTCCCGGGCAGCAATATGAGGAGATGCGGCCAATTGTAATTTATATATTTCAGGATAGATTTTACTTTTTGTATTGCTGATGATTTTCTTTATGGAGACGCTGTCGGTGTCATCGTCATATCCCGCCTGAACGGGCTTCCAATAATCTGCATGCAACGCTTCTACAATAATGGCAGAAACAATCGTTTTACCAATTCCTGTCCCTATGCCGGTTATAATTATCGGAATCATATTGATCAGGAGTTTATAAAAATGGAAAAAATCGTTGTCCCATAATTACGTTGTTTTACGAACATCGGGTAAGTCTGGTACTCATTTCGTGGCGTATGTTCCAGTACAAACCATCCTTCTTTATTCAACAAATTTTTTTGCCCGATCCGCACAGGTAATTCATCAATATTTTGTAATGCATAAGGAGGTCCGGCAAAAATAAAATCAAAAGATTCGTTGCATTGTTCTAAAAATCTAAAGACATCCATCTTTATCACTTTAAAATTTTGCAAATCCAATTGCTGAGAAGTTTTTTTTATGAATTCATACATCAAAAAATCCTTTTCAACAACGGTAAGATCATATGCTCCGCGTGAAGCAAGTTCATAACTGATGCTACCTGTCCCGCCAAAAAGGTCAAGTGTTTTGATGTTTTCAAAGTCAACATTATTCTGAAGTATATTAAACAACCCTTCTTTGGCAATATCAGTCGTCGGGCGCGTGTTTGGCATTTTCGTCGGGGGCTGAATCCTTCGACCACCAAGCGTCCCGGAAATTATACGCATACAGCCATTTTCAAAAAAGATGAATAGTAATGAACCGGATATTGATCTTTCAGGTTTTCAGCAATGTGAATGCTGTCGTCAATCTCATCAAATAAAAAATGCAAAAAATATTTCAAGAGTTCATTGTAAACGGCCGATTGCCTGTCAACCAGTCCACTGACCTGCAACACTACCTCTTCTGCATTCATATTGAACTGCTGACAACAATCCAACAAATAATATACCACATCATTTGCGGTTTGAAATGAAAAACTCTGAACCAATTGCAATTGATGGTTTTTAAATATCAGCACAACAATTTTGTCAGAATAAAAGATGACCTTTATAAAATTAAAATACTCACGCACATTAAACATTTTATGACTCTTCAATAACAAACTGTATTTATGCCAATTTTTACTTTCGCTGAATTTCTCAGTTAAAAATTGATGTACGTCCTGCGGAATGCGATATACGTTATATAATTCCCACCATGGGATTTTTTCGCCCACAACCATTCCTTTATTAAGTGTCCCGTAAACCATCTCGGTAATTTTTTTACTGGTTTCCTCACTAAAAAATTT
>DATGFZ010000123.1:0-12966 GCA_035308805.1 Puia sp.
CAGTTGCGGATATCAGTAATTTAGATACGGCAACGGGTTCCTTCGAATACCTTCCTTATTCAAACACCACATTAAACGTTTATCAGACATCGCCGGACCCGGTTGCCAATGGCACCTCCATAAATTCACCCCTGGATACCGGCGCAATTTATTTTTTGAACCTGCAGGTCCCGGTAACGGGCAACCACGCGATTATCATTGATTGCGAAAATGGCGCAAATATTTTCAGGAATAATCAAATTGCTGCTAACCCATATCCCATTGGCATTCCCAATACATTTGAGATTACCGGTAACAGTGCGCTGAGCACCACGCAACCCAATCTTTATCAGCAATACTATTACTTCTTTTACAACATGAATCTGGAATTAAACAATTGCGCTGGTTCCAGAACGGAAGTGACAGCAAACCCGTCGTCCCCGGCGCCCGTAATCACCATAAACAACAATATTCTCACCAGCACGCCCGCGCTCAGTTACCAATGGTATTTGAACGGTGTGCCTTTACCGGGTGAGACCCAAAGGACGGATTCGGCCATTTTATCCGGAAATTATACCGTAGCCGCAACGGACAGTTTGGGATGTACACAAATTTCCAACCCGGTCAAATATGGCGGAGGCACCGGAGCAGGCGCTATTCAACTAAAAGTTTCTCCCAATCCTACTCCCGACGGAAGGTTTCGGTTGCAATTCGTGACCACCACTCCAAATGATGTGTACCTGACCCTAACCAATAGCCTGGGGCAACGATTGTATGAATCAAGCTACATGGGTTTTTCGGGAATATTTGACAAGCAGATCGATGTTAGCTATCTGAGCGGTGATGTATATTTTCTAAAAGTCTTTGTGGGGGGCAGTTCTTATTTACAAAAGATAGTGATCAGATAGCGGTGACAAACCAGCATATTACGTATATGCAAGACAGTAAGGTCGTCCATGGATCATGAAAAAAAGAACGTTCATTTGTAATCTTTAAATAAAAAAATTATATTAGCATTCGATTGCTTGCCATTTATTGGCAAACTTACAGGGCGGATATGACGATATCCGCTCTTTTTTATTTCAGCCCGTTTCATGAACAACCAGTTGCAACATTTTTTTTACTTCTGTTTTTATTATTATCTTAATTCAAATTTTACAGCATGCCCCAACCATGGCAAACAGGCAAGGTCATAAAAATCGAAAACGAAACGCCGACCACGCGAAGATTCTGGATTCAGCTTACTGCCGTTGATTCGTTTGATTTTGAACCTGGACAATTCGTTACGCTTGATCTCCCTATTCACGAAAAACCAAATAAACGCTGGCGCAGTTATTCGATTGCTTCCTGGCCTGATGGCACAAATGTTTTTGAGTTGGTGATTGTTTTACTCGAAGGCGGAGCCGGCACCAATTATTTATTCAATCATGTTACCGTTGGCAGTGAATTAACGCTCAGGGGAGCACAGGGTGTTTTCACTTTACCGGAAAATATTGACCGTGATCTTTTTTTTATTTGCACCGGCACCGGTGTTGCGCCATTTCGATCCATGTCGCATCATATTTTGAATCATAACATCTCTCATCAGAATATTTATTTGATTTTTGGCTGCAGAAAATTCAGCGATTGTTTATACAGATCTGAACTGGAAGAATTAGAAAAAAAGGTAACCAGCTTTCATTACGTTCCCACTTTTTCCCGCGAAATTCCCGACGACATTAACAGGCTGACCCGAACAGGGTATGTACATGCTGTCTATGAAGAAATTTGCAATAACAATGTTCGACTGGATGTGGTTGAAAATATAAGGATCGTAAAACCCGCATACTTTTTTTTATGCGGATGGAAGAATATGATCGACGAAGCCAAGCAAAAAATACAGACCCTTGGATATGACAGAAAAAGTATTCACCAGGAATTATACGGATGAAAAATATTTCCACCTGCAAAAATGATTCTAGGCTTCTTTACCTAAGAGTTTATCATAAACTACAGAAAATGTTTCGCTTTTTTCCTGGATGATTTCTTTTGTAAATAATTTTCTTCTCAACGAAACATCAGGTAATTTTTCGTTGTTCGTTTCTTTTAACACATTTTTCATTTTAATCACCGGACCTTTAACAACATTCATTTTTAATTCGAGTGCAATAAAATCTTTCTGTAATTCTAGTATCTCGGCATGATTGCTTCTTATTTCCTGCTCCAGCAAAAGAATGCGTGCGCGGCTTCTGGCAATTTGGACTGATCGTATTAAAAAACCTGCGAGTGCTGAAGCAAATATAATGGCAGCGAATACATATACATTCGCAGTAATGTCTGACGTAAGCATAATAGTAGTATTTAGGTTAGTAAAACATGGCACCCTTACAACATCCAAAAATTTTTCAACAGGAAAGAGGATAAGAAGAAATCTTTTGTAAGAAATCAATAATAAAACACCTGCAAACTAAGGTAGCAGTTTGAAGAAGTCGTCAGGAAATTAGTTTTTCCACAAGAGCTTTTATATTGTGAATATGTATGCGTTCCTGTTGCATGGAATCCCGGTAGCGAATGGTAACGGTATTATCTTCTTTTGTCTGATGATCGATCGTTATGCAAAATGGCGTGCCGATCGCATCCATACGGCGATAACGTTTTCCGATGGTATCCTTTTCTTCATAAAAACAACGGAAAGAATTTTTGCACGTGTTCATTATTTCCCGCGCTATCTCCGGCAAACCATCCTTTTTTACCAATGGGAGAATCGCCAGCTTAATCGGAGAAAGTTTGGGTGGAAATTTCAACACAACACGGTTGTCTTTTTTTTCTTCGGTGCCCAGGTCTTCTTCGTTATATGCTTCACTCAAAATCATTAACACTGTTCTGTCCAAACCGATGGATGTTTCAATGACGAAGGGAATATAATTTCCGAATGGTTTTCCGTTTGCATCGAGATCATTATCGAAATATTGCATTTTCTTTTTACTGTATTCCTGGTGATTGCGCAAATCGAAATCTGTTCTGGAATGAATGCCTTCCACTTCTTTGAATCCGATGGGGAAATCATATTCAATATCACAGGCAGCATCGGCATAATGGGCGAGTTTTATATGGTCATGGAAGCGATATCTTTCTTTTGAAATTCCCAAATTCAAATGCCATTTCATCCTCTCCTCTTTCCAGAATTCATACCACTCTTTCTGTGAACCCGGGCGAATAAAGAATTGCATTTCCATTTGTTCAAATTCTCTCATTCGAAAAATAAATTGCCGGGCAACAATTTCATTTCGGAATGCTTTACCGATTTGTGCAATACCGAAAGGGATTTTCATTCTCCCGGTTTTTTGTACGTTCAGAAAGTTTACAAAGATACCCTGCGCTGTCTCAGGACGAAGATAAATTCTATTGTTCTCATCATCAGCCGAATTCGTGGAGCCGAATTCTGTGGAGAATATTAAATTGAACTGTCGAACGTCAGTCCAGTTGTTTGAACCGCTGATGTCACATTTGATGTTATTTTTCTCAATCAGGTTTTTCAATCCCGAAAAATCATCTTTTGCCAGCAAGGCATCCATATCATCCAGCAACTCGCGTGCCTTGTCGCCTGAGCCTTGTGTCTTTAGCTCGTCGGCATATTTTTCAATCAGATGATCAACCCGGTATCTTTTTTTGCTGTCCTTATTGTCAATCATCGGGTCACTGAAATGGTCGACATGGCCGCTCGCTTTCCAGGTCGTCGGGTGCATAAAAATAGCCGCGTCAATGCCGACAATATTTTCATGCATCTGGGTCATGCTTTTCCACCAATGGTCTTTGATATTCTTTTTCAATTCACTTCCCCACTGACCATAATCATATACCGCGCTGAGTCCATCATAAATTTCGCTGGAAGGAAAAATAAAACCGTATTCTTTACAATGAGAAATAATTGCCTGAAACCTGTTGCTTTCGTTTGCCATAGTGGGCGCAAAGATAACGAGTAGTTAGAAGACATCACACAGAAGATCGTCCATAGAAATAAAAAAAATGTGGAAATGTGGAGAGGTGCAAACAAAGAAAAGAATTACATCATCTACATTTGTTGAACCTACTTCGAAACCTTATGGCAGACATCGTTCAATTCAAAGAAAAAAAAATTCCGCTGATGGAGAGATTTGGTACTTATTACCTGAATCTGCTGGGCAAGCGTGAATTAACTCATCATGTTTTTGATTTTACCGATGAAGAGCTTAGCTACAAAATCAAAAGAATTTCCCGTAAAGGCATACTTTTTTCGGCCGCCACTGGCTTGGCGTGTGTTTGGCCAACTGTGTATGTTGATCTGCTCAAACAGCACGAGCCCTGGAAAGTCCATTATGCATGGACATCGGGCGTTACGGTAGTGTCAATCGCCATTGAATTTTACCTGCTGTTTATCATTGCCATCAAAGCCGTCCACGAGGTTAGTGAACTGCTAAATATTCATGCGCATAAAAAAGACTTTTTAGCCTCCGGGCCTTTTAATGTAACCAATATTCTTGCCCGCGCCGCGCTGGAGTTGCCTGATCCCGAAATGAAAATTTTGGGCATCGACCCCTTCGAACAAATATCAAAAAGAAATTTATTGATACTCGGGTTGTTGTATAAACTGAGAATATTCCTGACGAATTTCATTTCTAAATTTTTATTAAGGAAAGGTTTTGGCCAAACAATCGCCGGTGTATCCATTAATTATGTTGCCTTGCCGGTCGAATGTTTCTGGAACGGAATGGTGATTTACCGCGTGGTACGCGAAGCGAGATTGCGCCTGTTCGGATTTGCATTGAGTAATCACATAGCCGATAATTTATTACATCAGCATTTGATTGAACAATTATCGCCCGAAGCCAAAACCGGTTGCATCCGGGCGATTGGCAATGCTTTGGTGATGGCACGAAATTATCATCCGAACATGATCATTTTATTATTGCGCTTTCAGGATTTACTGGATATAGACACTGATGACCGTTATGATGACTGGGATTTATTTTTAGAGACTTTGAAAAAAGTAAATGAAAAAGAAAAAAATTTTCTGCTTGATCTTTTTACGATTGCCATTTCGTTTGATGGAAAAATTTCGCATTTTGAGAAAGACAGCATCAAAGAAGCTTATGGAGGTGTTTATCATTTGTACCAGGCAAGATTAACGCAGTTAATAGGGCATATTAAGGCAGGAAGATTACATGCAGCCGCAGCCGTGTGCAAACTTGATTTCGCCGCTGGATAATGCTTAACGCAGTTTTTTATTTTGCTGATGACGATGTATATCGCGTATGTTTTTCTTTTCAAAATTCTTTACCAGCGCATCGGAAAGGTCAACGTCGGTTTGATTGGCGATGCACAATAAAACCCATAATACGTCCGCCAGTTCGTCTGCCAGGTTTTTTTGATGGTCCGATTCCTTAAAAGATTGTTCTCCATAAATTCGACTCATCAATCGGGCTACTTCGCCTACTTCTTCCGCTAATATGGCCATATTCGTCAATTCGCTGTAATAACGAACACCGGTCGTTTTTATCCAGGCGTCAACCGACTGTTGAGCGCTTCTGATTGAAATTTCTTTGTCACTCATTTTGATCGTTTTTTTATTACGCTGATTTTAAAACGTGAAATGCATCAATTACCATGAACTGACCGCGCTTAAATTCATGGCTCAGTCTTCATGGGCATTCGCTGCTGTTTTATCATTGGTGTGTCAAATAAAGATATCTCCCTCCAGATAAGTGATTGCAGAACCGCCAATTAAAACCCTGTCTTCAGCCAGCGCGCAATCCAAATATCCTCTTCTTTTTGATAATTGAATCGCAGATAGTCTTGTTTTTCCCAATTTGCCCGCCCAATACGGAGTCATGGCGGTATGCGCCGATCCTGTTACCGGATCTTCATCAATGCCTGACTGCGGCGAAAAAAAACGCGATACAAAATCGGCTTCCTCCCCCTTTGCGGTCACTATTGTCCCGCGGGATGGAAATTTTCTGAGGATACTTAAATCAGGAGCAAGATTTTCTATCTCCGATTGATTGTTTGCAATAACCATGTAATCGAAGGAAGATTTGTACACTGCGAGGGGTTTTATGTTCAAAGCCTTTTCCATTTCCGCAGTGTCTTTTATTTCTTTGAGCTTATCGGCCGGGAAATCGAGCGTTAATTTTTGATCATTGAGTTTTGTTACATGCAAGGGTCCGCTTGTAGAGTGAAACGTAATTTTTTCTTTTTCATAATTAAGATGGTTGAAATAAATGTGCGCGGATGCCAGGGTGGCATGCCCGCACAATTTAACTTCGACCGCAGGAGTCATCCACCGGATGGCGAAATCCTCACCCTGAGGAATAACAAATGCCGTTTCAGCCAGATTGTGCTGGGCCGCAATCTGCAGCATTAGTTCATCATTCAGCCATTGTTCCAAAAGCACAACCGCTGCGGGATTGCCTCCAAAAGCCGTTTCTGCAAAAGCGTTGACTACGTATATATTCAATTTCATAACAGGATTTATTCAAGTCATCCTATCATCCTTCAGGAAAGGCAAGAACCTTTTTGTATGCTTGCCGGCAATGCCGGTGGTCCTAAGCCAGGTGTGAGGAGATCAATAATTTTGACGCGGGCAAAATTATCTGCAAAAGACCAGGAATATTCACTTTCTAAAGCAACTGCCTGCAAACTCAAAAACCCCAAAGCCGTATCCTTTAAAAAAATCTCTTCCAATTGGTCATTCTTTAATCGCTGGGACATGGTTTCATCATTTCTTAAATTCAGGCCCTCAGGCATTTCTATTCGGCTCCTTGTTGAAATGAATTTTAGTCCTACGCTGGTTTTTCATGCATGCCATTCGCTAAAATCCCTGCCTGGTCTTTTTCCTTACCATGAAAATCATTCCCTGTTTTTCGTATCGATGATGATTGTCACCGGCCCGTCATTCAATAACTCTACTTTCATATCGGCTCCGAATTCGCCGGTGAAAATTTTCCGGTCAAAATCCTTTTCCAGCTGCGTTATGAATTTTTCATAAAGCGGAACAGCCATATCCGGTTTGCCTGCCCGACTATACGATGGGCGGTTCCCTTTTTTTGTAGATGCATGTAAAGTAAATTGACTCACTACCAAAATATCTCCGCAAATATCTTTAACCGATATATTCATCACCCCTTTTTCGTCGTCAAAAATTCTCAAATTGATAATTTTTGAACTCAACCATTCAATATCCTGGGCGTTGTCCGCGTCTTCAATACCCAGAAAAATCAATAATCCTTTTTGGATTGATGATTTGATATAGCCATCAATCACGACGCCGGCTTTGCTTACCCGCTGAATGACTACGCGCATTTCTTACCAAAATTTAATTTGTAATTTTAGCCCATGAAGATAGATGTCTTTCCAGAAATTATTTTTAAAACTGCGCGCAGCGGTGGCAAAGGCGGACAAAACGTAAATAAAGTCGAGTCAATGGTTGAAGGTTATTTCCATATCGATGGTTCGCCGGTATTGAATAGGGAACAAAAGACATTATTGCAGGTAAAACTCGCCAACAAAATAAATGCAGAGGGTTTTTTGCATACCAGGTCGCAGGTTCATCGTTCTCAACTGGAAAATAAAAAAGAAGTAATAAAAAAAATAAATTCGCTCATAGACCATGCGCTAAAAAAAGAAAAAAAACGCCTTGCTACAAAACCTACCAAAGGTTCAAAGGAAAAAAGAATAGAATCTAAAAAAAAGAATAGTGAGATTAAGGTTGCCAGAAAAAAAGTGGATTGGTTAAAAGTCCCATAGAAAACCATGGCAGGTTGTAAACAAACACTTCCGACGCGCCCGTACCGCTCATTGTTTGCGAGGTCATCCGCGGAAGGAAAAAATTATCACTTGATTATTTTCTTTTGGCGATCAGCGCATCAAGCACTTGCTGTTGTTTTTCCACCTCTTTCATTTGTGCGTCCTGATCTTTTTTATTGTCATCCAGGTCCTGCTGGGTATTCCTTTGTTTTTTTTCCAGGCTGCTTTGGTCATCCAGGAGCTTGCTCATTTTTTTATTGGCTTTTTTAGTGGCATCGGCATCCTGATTTACCGTATTCTGCATCGCCTGCGTTTGAGCAGCCTGGTCAATTTTATTTTGAGCCAGTTCATCCTGAATTTTTCTTAATTTCTTTTCAAGGTCACCCTGCTCATTCTTTAAATTATTCTGCTTCTTCTGTGCTTTTTTTAAAACATCCTGCTGGGAGGTAATTTGCACTTCCAGATTGTGCGCACCGATAAAAGGAGTGAGATTATTTAAAAACGATTTTGCTTTATCCGTTTGCCCGTTGTCAACAGAATCCTTGGCAAGAATATCTGCATTGAGTTGCGTGGAGAACAAAGAAATAACAGAAATATCTTTTTCTTTTTTCTTTTTGTCAACCTTAAAATACAAATCGCGCGTATTGGAGTCGGCACTGTCCAATTTCGCTCCGCGATAAACCGAAAACCCCTTTGTATTGGCGTTTTTATATCCATGCTTATTCATGTAGTCTTTGATCGCATCTTCCACGATATCCGGCGAATATGCCAGTTCGATGCTGGCAACAACAATACTTGATTTCTGATAATCCAACCTGCTGTCATAAGCCTGCTGGGCTTTAACGCTAAAACCTGCTGCAAAAAGAATACATACAGCCAGTAAAATTGGTTTCATAGCAAATAAGTTTGGGTAAATGAATATTTATTTAAACAGTTTAATTACTATTGTTGTTGATCCGGACAGCAAATATATAAAGATGAAGTTTATTTTTGTGATTAAATCTATTTCTTGAGCAGCATAAAAAAATTAGCGGGTCAAACGGTTTGGTACGGCGCAAGTACTATTTTTTCGCGATTCCTGAATTACCTCCTTACCCCTTATTTAACCTATAAATTGTCCGAGTCTGTATATGGAGAGATGACTTTGGTATATGCCGCCATTCCATTCTTAAATACCGTTTTTTTATATGGAATGGAGACTGCTTATTTCCGGTATGTCCAGAAGGACGAACATAAAACCGATATCTACAGCACCGCATTTATTTCCATCCTGTCCACTACTATTTTGTTTTCCTTCCTGATGATCGTATTCAATAAGCAGCTTGCAGCAATAATTTCTATAAAAGAACATCCCGAGTATATAATAATTAGCGCTTTAATTATTGCTTTTGATGCATTCTCTGCTTTGCCATTTGCCAAATTGCGCCAGGAAGGACGTCCGCGCAAATTTGCATTTATCAGAATTACCGGCATTGTTTTGAATATCGCTGTCGTTTATTTTTTCCTTTCACTTTGTCCTTCGCTCGTTAAAAAAAATCCCAACAGCGTGGTGTTGCTTATTTATGACAAGAATTTTGGCGTGGGTTATATTTTAGTTGCCAATGTGGTGCAGTCTTTCTTCCAGCTGGCAGTTTTACACAGAGAATTTTTTAGGCACAAATGGAATTTTAATTTTGTTTTGTGGAAGGAGATCATGGTTTATTCCTTGCCACTGACCATCGCCGGCTTTGCAGGAGTCATCAATGAAACCTTTGATCGCATTATGCTGGGTTGGTGGTATCCGTCTGCGTCCGAAGCAGTGGTCCGCTCCCAGGTCGGAATCTATGGTGCATGCTATAAATTATCCATTTTAATCTCTTTATTTATACAGGCGTTTCGGATGGGCGCAGAACCATTTTTCTTTAAACAATCGGTTCAGGACAATGCGCAAAAAACCTATGCAAGGGTGATGAAGTTTTTTGTCATAACCATTACCCTTATGTTTTTAGTGGTGGCCCTGTATTTGGATGTTTGGAAAGAGTTTATCAGAAATGAAAAAATGTGGGTGGGGTTAAAAGTCGTCCCCATTTTGCTTTTCGCAAACATATTTCTTGGCATTTATATTAATCTTTCCATCTGGTATCGTCTTTCGCGAAAAACCACTCCCGGTGCTGTGATTACCTTGATCGGCGCAGCGATCACCCTGGTTATCAATTATGTTTTTATTCCCCGATACAGTTATATGGCTTGCGCGTGGGCAACATTTTTATGTTACGGAAGCATGATGGTGATCTCCTATTTCTGGGGGCAAAAAGCCTATCGCATTCCGTATGCAACAAAAAAACTTGTTGCTTACCTGGTGATCGTTGCATTGTTATATTTTCTTCATCATTTCATCATCGGAATCTGGAAAAACTATTGGTTTAGCATCGGGCTGGCTACTGTATTTACGGCATCTTACGGATTATTTATTTTAAGAATTGAAAAAAAAGAATTTCAGAAACTGCCCTACGTGGGTAAATGGATATGAGTAATTTGTAAAGCTTCTTTCTTACTCCATGTTTGTCATTTCAAAAAGGGATTATTCAGTTTTTCAAATCCAATTGTGGTTGGTTCGCCGTGACCGGAATAAACGATCACATCATCATCCAACACAAATAACTTATTGCGGATGCTGCTGATCAAGGTATCAAAATCTCCGCCGGGCAAGTCAGTCCTTCCTATGCTTTGCCGAAACAGTACATCCCCGCCAATCACAAATTTTTGCGCTGCACAATAAAAACTAATGCTGCCCGGCGAGTGTCCCGGTGTAAATAGTACTTTCAATTCATTGCCATCCACGTTAACCACATCGTCTTCCTTCAAATAGATCAATTCGCCTCGATAGTTTTCAAAGGGCATTCCCCAGGTCATTCCGCTTGCCGGCGCAAAATCCAAAACCGGTTTTTCTTTTTCGTGGATATGCAAAATCAGATCATAGTTATCGTGAATGAATTTATTTCCAAAAACGTGATCGAGATGACAATGCGTATTTAACAGAAGCCGCGGGACCAAATTCCGTTCTCCAATGAATTGCTGCAAGCTGTGCCGTTCATTGCCAAAATAACATCCGGGATCTATGATGCAGCAGGCATCCTTATCAGTATATAAGACGTATGTATTTTCCTGGACAGGATTGAATGTAAAGCTCTGAATGTTAATCATACTTCATGGTTTTCTAATCAAAATGAATTTCACCGATTATATGGATTGTTCTAACTTTAAAATTTCAAAGAATGGATATGCAAGTTTATAAGAATAAGTTACAACAAAGGCATTTTTTTTTAATCCTTACCGGTCTGGTTTGTTTCTTTTTTCAGACTTCGGCGCAGGTTAATGCTGTTGAGTTCGGGAAAAACAGGTTGCAGTTCAAAAAATTCAAATGGCAATTTTATCAAACTACAAATTTCAACACATACTTCTACGAAAATGGTCAGCCGATAGCCAAATATGTTGCCCAACTTGCCGAAAAAGAATTGCCGGGGATTGAGCAGCAGGCCGAATATGGTCTGCAAAGGCGCGCGAACCTGGTCGTTTACAACAGTTTTAATGAAATGGAGCAATCCAATATTGGTTTAAGTCTCGACTGGCAAACTACCGGCGGCATTACCAAATTGGTTAACAATAAAGTGGTATTGTATTATACGGATGATTACAATAAAATGCGCATCCAGGTTCGGGAGGGCTTAGCAAGGATTTTAGTAGAAAATGTTTTGTTTGGAGACGATCTGGGTGAATATGCGGCCAACCAGGCTTTGCTCGATCTGCCTCAATGGCTCACTGACGGTTATATTGAATACATCGGGGAGCCGTGGAATACAGATTTGGATGATCAGTTGAAATCCGCGCTCCTCTCCGGCAGGTACAATAATTTTTACCAGCTGGCATTTGAAAAACCTGATCTCGCCGGTCATGCATTCTGGAAATATATTGCGGACCGGTATAAAAAAGAAAACGTCACCTATTTTCTTTATTTGGCAAGAGTGTACAGAAGCCTCAACAACGCATCCCAGCGCATCTGCAAGAAAAAGTTCAAGGAAGTGCTGAAAGATTTTATGAATGAAGAATCGGATAAATATGAAAAAGACATTCGCGGCAGACGCAATTTTCCAAAGGGATCCGTTTCTGTGGTGGAAGAAGTCAACGCCGGCAAGGATTTCTTTTATTTTTCGCCGAACCCTGCCCCGCGCAGCCAGACCTACGCCGTTGTTGAATTCAAACATGGACAGTACAATGTTGTGTTGCACGAAAACTTTATTAACAGAAAAGTTTTATTGAAAAGCGGCGTTCGCACCAATGATAATGTACTCAATCCTCATTACCCGTTGATCGCCTGGGATGGAAAAGGAACAAGGCTTGCCGTAATTTACTGGACCCGCGGAAAAATAAAATTGTTTGTATACGATTTGGTGAAGCGGTACAAGCCCATTGAACAGGAACTGCCTATGTTTGACCAGATTCAGGATATGAAATACATGCTTAATGACAATACGCTATTATTAAGCGCTGTAAAAAAAGGCCAGTCGGATATTTTTGTTTATAAGATAGATGACCAGAGCGTGGAACAGATCACCAATGATATTTATGATGATCTTGACGCTTCCTTTGTTTCATTTCCCGGTAAAACAGGGATTATCTATTCCTCCAATCGTCCTTCTGCAAATGCATCTACGGGCGACAGCATTCTGCCGTCAGATCACCATTACAATATTTTTCTGGTGGATAACTGGAACAGGTCTGAGTTTAAACAAATCTCTCAGCTCACCCATTTAAAATACGGAGACGCGCGTTATCCAACCCAGTATAACAATTTTCACTTCACTTTTATCAGCGATGAAAACGGAATCAATAATCGCTACGCAGGTTTCTTCACAACACAAAGAGCTGGCATTGATACGGTTTATAAAATCGGTGACGATGTCTTACGCAATCCCGATCGCCAGGAACTGGATTCCGTATTGGCCGCGCAGAAAAAATCAGAGCCTGATACGATGTTCACTTTCGCCATCACAAAAGATTCTGCTTATGCCTTTCCGCTCACCAATTATCAAAGCAGTTTAAAAGAAACAAAAATTGCCGGTGATAACGGGCAGGTAAGTGAAGTAAGGCAGGAAGGTGATCTCAAATTCTTATACAAATTGAAAGTTGATGAGAATGCGCTAAAGAAAAGAAATATCAATCCAAAAATAACAGACTATCGCCAGGAAA
>DATGFZ010000124.1:0-5084 GCA_035308805.1 Puia sp.
AATTCATATATCTTTCGCCATTTTTTCTCTTTAAATCAATGAAGGACAAAATCATTGAAACCATTGCAAATAATAATGAGGCTATCACCTCAGCAAGTGGAAACCATTTAGACAGGTATATATTCACCGTTGCATGAATGATAAGAAGAAGGATTATCGAGATCAATAAGAATATAATGGCTTTATATTTCATCCAAAAGGAATCTATCTGAAATAAGATTTACTTAATCCTTCTTTTTTTCTTTGTTATATTTCCAATCCAAATACTTTTGATAGAGAGTGGTAAGGATTACAAAAAAGGCAATAAATCCAATCCACCACCAAAAGCCTACCCAATTATGAAAATGGAACCTTAAAAATATAATGGGTTTATAATTCATTCGTAGAGTTTACCATTCGGGATAAAATCTTACAAAGTGTGATTAAATATTATTCCTAAACGAGGACAAAAGGGAAGTTATCCACAGGTGTTCGAAATACGAATTTGGACGTATATATTTGTAAATAATCATAAAATAATTAACATAATGTGGACAAATTGTTTATTATTTTATATATTTATCTTCTGATTTTTCACAAAAAAGACCAATTGACAACTGGTAAAAACATTAAAAACGCACAGCATCCTAGAATTTTTACATTATTTAATTTATTGAAGAAAGTACCGTGGAGGGGAGTCGAACCCCCCTTGTCTGATTTAAAGTCAGCCTTACTACCGATATAAGACCACGGTGTTAGAGGTGCGGACAGGATTCGAACCTGTATGGTGCCCCGTGCAAAAGGAACGCCTTACCATTCGGCCACCGCACCAAATCATTGATGGCCGCTCTTTATAGAGCGGCCTTATTGATTATCCATCAATGAATTATTACAATAATAAATTTGGAGAAAAAATTTAGAGCGAGTATCTTTGCATTGTAAATTAAAGTCTCCCAAAAAAATTCTCTTTTTTATGCTCCCACGTTTGCGCGTGGGAGTTTTTTATTATTTGCATTCTACCTTATATTAAAGAACTTACTTACCACTCATATAACAACTGTAAATATAACGAAAAAGTAAGATGCTATGTAGAAATTTTTTCGCGAAATGGGCAATTTTTTTGAAACTTTCATTTTCTCGCAAAAAATATCATCTTTTTTTAGATAAAATATTAATAATAAAAAATGCTCATCATTTTTAATGAGCATTTTTGCGCCATTGTTGCCTAAAATATTATTTTTTCTTTTTGGTTTTTTTAGGCAATGGAGTATTAAGAGCCTTTTTCATTAGCTGTTCAAACGAAAGATTAGTTTTTAAAGATTGTTCTTTCTTTTTCCCTTTAGGTTTCAATTATTATTCTTTTTCTTTTCTAAATATTTATTTATGAAAGGTCGTAAATAATCTTTATCGAAAGATCTATTTTTGAATAAACTTGTAATCGTTTTTTCTGTATCAATTGAATATTTTTTAGCAGCATTCTTTAAAATTGTTTTAGCGATTTCATACATTTCTTCAATGTATGGTTCGTCTTCAAGCTTCTTTAGGAGCCAATTTTTTCTTTTTACAAATTCATTTTTCTTTGCTCTGATTATAATATTCCCAGTATACTTAACAATTCTCTTTTTCCCCTGTTCTATAAATTCAGCTTTTGAAATAAGTAGCGAACTCATAATATGCAAAAACACCAACCCCCCTTTTGAAATTAAATCTCTTTCTTCTTTTTCATACTGATTGTTTCTTAAATCTGAATTTTTTATTGTCCAAATTTCTTGATACAGTTTAATTGCGAAAACGTATAAGTCATAATCAGCATGATCGTTAAATATTAAATTGTATTTTATAGGCGTGTCAAAAAGAGTTGCAGTATCATTGATAGCCAATATTGCCTCTTTGTTGACTACGGTGTGAATTATTTGAGCCATTTTCAAAAGACCAATAACATCATTTCCTTTATAACCTTGCCTTTTGTAAAAGTTTTCCCTCCTCTCGTAGAATATCCCATGTTTTTTTAAATAATCTTCCAAATTCTTTTGAATTGTATCGTTGACTTTCAGACTTGCTGATTTAACGGAATTTTGAGAATTTGTCGCGCTTATTATGTCCGTTTGAGTATTTAAGTTTTCTGTTTTAATTAATTTGATAAAAACTTTTAGTCCTTCCGATAGTCTGTTATTGCCATTTTGGTATGCGATATGTAAACAGTGAATAGTTTGGCACCCATTTACAATTTGCGGATTGGTTATGCTATAAGATTGTGAACCCAGGGGTTTAATTGAATCCCCTATTATTGTTATGCCATTATTCATTGCCCAAAATATGACCGCTTTGGTTTTATCCATTGCGCTGTCAATAATGGATTTATTAATTGCCTTATCTTCTCCTAAGAAAAACCGAATGTTACCTTCCGTAAGATGACTTTTAAATTGACCTTCTTCGTCTATTAGGGATACCATTAAATCGTTGCCTTTAACAAATCCGGCAAATCCGCTTGTATCAACCCCCTTTTCCAAAATATCTAAATGTTGAGATTCGAATTTAATTTCTAATAATTCGGTGTCTTTTTTATTCAAGTCAATTAATTTCTGACCGCCCCAGTACTCGAATTTGAAAGGAATAGAAAGTGCGTTATTTTTTAATTCCTGTTCTAAATGCTTAATTTTTTCAGAAATAACGACATCGGGAGCGGCGATTGTAACATAAAAAACTTCACAAAAAAAGTTAGCCCTTTCGGTTTGTGATCTTCTGAAAATTTTTCTAATTAGGTCTGCCGTTTCTAAAATATCTTCATTTGCCCCTATTACTTTTAGGCTGTCTAATGGCAAGTCAAGATTAAATATTTCTTCAATCCCTTCTTTTAATTTTCGGAACCCATCAGTTGAATATCCATCTTCTTTTTTAGTCTGAAAGAATTTCGCTTTTATTACACTTTCAGAATTTATTGGCTGATTTCCATCTTTAATAAGAATCCCATTACAAAAAAGATAGCACAAATCAATGCCTTCATCTCCACCATCTCCCATAATTCCATCAATCAAATCTTCGTTATCTAAGCCATGTAAATATTTCAGATTTACAAAGTTTGCTACTGCAATCTCAAACCTGTCTTTTTTAACACTTTTTAATTCAGGATGGTCATCAAACAATTTTTTTATTTGATCGTCTATAACAATTTTTAAACTCATAAAAGAGCTATGTTTAGATTGAGGGGAACCAATATTAAATATTTTTTTTCTGTTTAAATCATCATTAAGTGTTTTCATGTATTATTATTTTCTAATTTACCAATGAGGTTTTTGTATGTAATTCGCCCATTGGGATTAGAAAAGAAAATAGTAAAGCGTGTTTTGTCTTTTATCTTGCGGGAGTTGTAGCGATATGTAGATTCAGCGCAATAGCGGTGCAAATGTTTCGGGCTTATTTGATGATAAGTACCGAAAATTGTCCTCTTAAATAGGCTAAAAAAGCCCTCTACGCTATTTGTATAGAAGATACCGTTTCTAAATTCGTTTACTGAATGGTTTACCGTTCCATGCGCTGCATATTCCTGATCTAATCCCTGATAACCTAAGTGTGAATCTGTGGCAAGTGTTGCGCTCTTATCGACGTTTAAACGTACCACATCTTTAAAGCTATTTTTCCCGATAACTGTTAATCTCGCTTTACCATCTCTTTGTACCAATCCCATCACAGGAACTTTATTATCTGTTCCGGTTTCAATGACCTTTTTTCTTCTTTTCCGGTTCATATTTGAAAGCCGGCCGCCAACATAAGTCTCATCAATTTCGACCACATTTATTAGCGGTTCCGGCTCTGGTTCGCCCATAATCAGACGCAATCTTTGCAGCACAAACCATCCTGTTTTTTGTGTAATTCCCAAATCGCGTGCTAATTGATGGGAGCTAATTCCCTTTTTATGTGCGCTCAATAGATACCCTGCTGCAATCCAAACAGACAGTTTGATTTTGCTATTTTCAAACACAGTTCCGACCGTAACAGAAAAGTCCTTTTTACAGGTTTTAGACTTGCAACGAAAGGTTTTCCCGTTTCTTAACCTGTAAGGATTATGCGCTCCACAATGAGGACAAACCGGCTCATTTCCCCATCTCATTTGTTCCATGTAAGAACGGCAAACGTCTTCCGAAGTCAATTTGCTCATTAACTCGCGAAGGTTTTTTGCTTCATATAGTTGTTCAAGTTGTGTCATTTTTTGCCGTCTAAATTCTTTAGGAATTAAAAAAACAGGGAATTAAAGTCAGGGTAGGATGGGGGATTGTTGCAGGGATTTAAAAATAAATTTATTGGGAATGGTCTGTGGGAACTGGTATATCGTAGCCAAATTCCTCCGAAATATCTTTACTAATTTCCTTACTATTCAATCCTTTTTATTTTTCGCCAATCCAAGTTTGACTCCCCATTATTCTTAGTAAAAATAAATCATCTATATATAATTGATTTAGAATATATTATTTAAGTTTATATAACATAAAATAATATAAATATAATACCTGTTTTTGGATCGATGAATGAGTTCATTTAATAATAAATTGGAAAATGTAATAATTTTGAAAAAATGGAATTAATAATTGAATCTCATTATTTTTCACCACTCATCTTTTATAAAAGTTCGTTTGCTTATACAAATATAAGATTTGAGCAATATGAATCATTCCAAAAAATGAGTTTTCGCAATCGTTGTGTCATTGCCGGAGCCAATGGAAAAATTATGCTCAGCATTCCCTTACAACATGGCAGGGAGCAAAAGACTTTGATGAAGGATGTAAGAATTTCATACGCGCAACGGTGGCAAAAAGACCATTGGAAAACAATTCAATCCTGTTACAATAAATCCCCGTGGTTTGAATTTTACCGAGATGGATTGCAGGAACTGTATGGAAGGCATTTTAATTTTTTGCTTGACTGGAACTTTGTCTGTTTGGATTGGAGCCTGAATCAGCTGAGCATGCCACAAAACTATTTGCTTACCCATGAATTTATTAAAAAATATGATGAAACGGTTGCTGACTGGAGAAACAAGATATTGCCCAGAAATTATGAAGACACTGAACCCTTAAGGTACAATCAGGTTTTTGTGGAAAGAACGGGAT
>DATGFZ010000125.1:0-7606 GCA_035308805.1 Puia sp.
GGTGGAAGCATTGCCTCATCACTACCCTGGGTCATGTCCAATGTTTTTGATGTATCCAGAATTTCGGAAAATGGGAGCATTCCGCATTCCGTAAAATATTCTTTCTATATCGGGGGCTCCATATTTTTTGCCGCTGTGTTATATACCATTCTCAGTACTAAAGAATATCCCCCTGCTGATTTAGCTTTTAAAGAAAAAGTAAAACAAAGCAATAAAGGATTTGGCGGCGGCATCAAAGAGATCAACCACGCTATTTTCAATATGCCAAAAAGAATGAGGCAGTTGGCCTTGGTACAATTTTTTACCTGGCCCGGGCTTTTCCTGATGTGGTTTTATTACAGTACCGCAGTTGCCCGAAATGTATTTCACGCGGTGAATGAAACAGATCCTATTTATACCAAAGGCGTGGAATTTGCCGGGTTAACATTAGCATTTTATAATGTCGTTGCTTTTGTATTTGCATTGATCATACCTGTTGTTGCAAACAAACTCGGCAGAAAGTTAACACATTCTCTTTGCCTGTTTTGCGGCGCACTTGGATTACTGGCAGTAGGTTTGGTGACTCAGAAATTTGAATTGTATGTATGTATGATCGGGGTCGGAATTGCCTGGTCAAGCATTTTATCGATGCCCTATGCTATGCTGGCGGGGGCTTTGCCGCAAGACAAGATTGGTGTATATATGGGTATATTCAATTTTTTTATCGTGCTTCCGGAAATCATTGCCTCGCTATTTTTTGGTTGGATCATGCAACACCTGTTGAATAATAACCGTATGCTCGCCGTGCAAATAGGTGGCGCATTGATGATCGTTGCCGGAATAATTTGCTATTTGGTTGTGCATGAAAATCGAAACACAGCCAGTGATGAACAAATCGCTTTATTGGAAATAGAAGGAGAACGTTCCGTTTAATCTTTTGGACTTCATCACCGATGAAATACCGTTTTCTTTCCCAACTCATTCATATTTTAATACAATGGCGCTTTACTCCAGAAAACTAACTTATATGAAAAAGAAATTTTCACTTACTTATTTTTTGTTTTTTTCGTCTCATTTTTTATTTTCTCAATCTGGCCCTGAAGTATATCCCACGAATTGGTGGGTGGGCATGAAATGGAATAAGGTACAGCTAATGGTGCGCGCCCCAGGTATCGCTGAGGGAGCCAATGTGAAATTATCTTATCCCGGAGTTCAATTGGTTAAAACAGAAAAGGCCGTATCCCCGGATTATCTTTTTTTGGATATCCTCATTGCTCCTGCTGCGAAACCCGGTAAAATAAAAATCGTAATTCATAATCGCAATGACAACATCATAATTGCTTATGAACTAAAAGAAAAAAGGAAAAATAACGGGAGCGCTTACGCTCAGGGCGTTACTGCTGCCGATTTGATTTACCTCATCATGCCCGACCGCTTCAGCAACGGGGATCCGTCCAACGACAAGTTTAGGGATATGAATGACTCGTCCTGTGACCGAAACAATCCCTTTTTACGGCATGGCGGCGATTTGCAGGGGGTTACCAATCATCTTGATTATTTCACTGACCTGGGTGTGACTGCCTTGTGGCTTACTCCGGTCATCGAGAACGATCAATCCTTAACAAATGAAGGCGGTGCGATGCGAAGCGCCTATCATGGTTATGCTTTTACCAATCAATACAAAATAGATAAACGGTTTGGAGGGAACGAAGCGTATAAAGAATTAATCAGGGAGGCACATGCACACGGGTTAAAAATTATCCAGGACGCTGTTTATAATCATTTTGGAAACAAACATTTTCTATTTCTGGATCCGCCGTCGAATGACTGGTTTAATCAATGGCCGAGCTATACCAATACTACGTACAAAGACCAGCCTCTGGTAGATAAATATGCATCCAGGTATGACTATAATATTTCTGTCAACGGCTGGTTTACCCGGTTTATGCCCGATGTAAACCAGCGCAACCCTTATGTTGCCAATTTTCTCATTCAATACGCGCTCTGGGCTGTGGAAGAATTTGGGATCGACGGATGGCGTGTTGACACTTACTTTTACAGTGACAGGAATTTTTTGAATAAGATCAACAAGGCTTTGTACGATGAATTTCCGCGCATATCCATTTTTGGAGAAACAACCACGCAGTCAGTGACTGAGCAGGCTTATTTCGCGCAAAATAATTTGATCGTTCCCTGGAAAAGTAATCTGCAGGGGGTAACCGATTATGAATGGTCTGGTGGGGCGCTCGCTGCGCTCACAGAAAATTTTGGATGGAACAATGGAGTGAATCGTTTGTATAATAAACTCGTCGAAGACATTTTGTATCGGGATCCGATGCATAATGAAATATTTTTTGACAATCACGATCAGAACCGTTTTTATTCTGTGGTAGGGGAGGACTTTGCAAAATACAAAATGGGGATATCCCTATTGCTTACGCAGCGCGGGATCCCGCAAATTTATTACGGAACAGAGATCCTGATGAAGAATTTCAAAAATCCGAGTGATGCAGAAGTACGCAAAGATTTTCCTGGTGGCTGGCAAGAAGATTCCGTGAATAAATTTACCGTCCCAGGAAGAACTACACTGGAAAATGAAGCCTACAATTTTGTAAAAAAGATCGCCCATTTCCGGCTTAATTGTTCTGCAATAAAGTCTGGAAAGATGATGCAGTATGTCCCGGATAATGGGTTATATGTTTTTTTCCGATATGACAAAAATCAAACCATCATGTGCGTCATGAATACTGCTGACAAACAAAAAGATATTAATCTAAAAAAGTATTCAGAAAGAATAACTGGTTTTACCCATGCAGAGAATGTAGTCGATGGTGCTCGATATTCATTATCTGATCAATTAACTATTCCTGCATATCAGTTCTGGATTTTGAATTTGAAATAATTCTTCAAAACAAATGCCCAGCCAAAAGATCTGACCAGAGCGGCAAAAGAGGTTCGAACTCTCGACCCTCAGCTTGGGAAGCTGATGCTCTACCAACTGAGCTACTGCCGCTTATTTGATCAACAGAAAAAACAATGATGTTTTAATCAAGACTGTTGATCTTACACTTCATGTTTCAATTTCTTGGAGAGCCAGCTTTGTGCAGGCGGAACTATCCAATTATTTTCCAGCTCCTTTTTATCTCGTACCGTATTGTTGAAATACAATGTTGATTCATCGATAAAATGATTGTCAAGTGCATAATTGAATTGGGATAGCGGCAACAACTGTATCTTATTATTGGTTACAAAAGCCAGCAATTGCCTGTCGAAAAGATTGACCGAATATACTTTCTCAATTTCTTTTATTAACCGCACTGAGCTGTCTGTGCTGCAACCACTTACTCCGGTAGCTGTTTCATCCGCCATTAAAATAATAAATTGTCCGAAAAATACAGTAGCGAAGCCTTTAACCATGGTTCCATGAGCCTTCCACTCTTTTACAAATTCATGCAGCAGGTCTTCAATTTGTAACACCTCGCTCATGGCAAATAAACGATCAGACTGGTATATCCACACCCGGCTGTCGGGGGCAAAATCTGCGGGAAGTAATTCCTTATAATTGAGATTCATTGATAAAATAGCTACTGTCAAACAATGAAAATGTGAAAATGTTTCTGTAAAGTTATTATTTATTTAAAGCTTAAGAAATCCAGTATCCATGAACCCCTGACCGTTTACCTTTCAGTCCATTGACGCCGCAATTAATTCTGCCACATCCATCACTTTGACTTCATCTTCCTTTTCTGCGTGTTTTACGCCATCCGTCAGCATGGTATTGCAGAACGGACAGGCCGCAGCGATAATGCTTGCACCGGTACGAATGGCCTCTCCGGTACGCTCGAAATTTACCCTAGTTGTACCATTTTCTTCTTCTTTGAACATTTGTGCACCGCCGGCCCCACAACAAAGTCCTTTACTGCGGCAACGTTTCATTTCCACCAATTCAGCGTCTAAGGCTTCCAGGACTTTTCTCGGCGCTTCATAAATATTATTTGCTCTTCCCAAATAACAACTGTCGTGATAAGTAATTTTTTTGCCTTTGAAAATTCCACCTCCATCTTTCAGTGCTATTTTCCCTTCGTTGATCAGTTGCTGTAAAAAAACGCTGTGATGGATCACTTCATAATTTCCGCCTAATTCCGGATATTCATTTTTTAATATATTGAAACAATGCGGACATGCGGTCACGATTTTTTTTATACCATAATCATTCAGTATACGAATATTTTGATAGGCCATCATTTGGAACATAAACTCATTACCGGCGCGCCGAACCGGATCGCCCGTGCACATTTCTTCTTTTCCCAAAATGGCATATTTGATTTTGACCTTATCTAAAATAGTTGCAAATGCTTTGGTGATTTTTTGGGCACGCTGATCAAAACTTCCAGAGCAGCCAACCCAAAATAAAATCTCGGGTTTTTCTCCGCTTGCTGCAAATTCCGCCATGGTGCGAACAATCATGAAGTCTTTTTCACAAAGCTAATTGAAAAAAAATAAAAGGGTTGCCGCTGGGCAGGAAATCCGGCTTGACCCGACAGATGGTAATGGTTGACAATGGCAACGCAGGGAGGCCTTGAAAGCAATCCGGCCGGATGACAAAACAATGGCAGGAATGCCTGGAAGTAGCAGGCTGCATAATCAGGATGCCTTTCTCCATACAGGGTAATTCCGTAACTTTAATCAAAAAAATATGCCTGTTGAAGATGAAATGTTATTGGTAAGAAATTATGATCTCTGGTGTCATTTAAGTGATGAGGAATATGACGAATTGCAGATCGCTCATCATTTTATGGAAGTCCCAAAAGGCGAGTACATTTATTTTGAGGCACACAATCATAACAAAATTTATTTTGTAAAAAGCGGGTACATCAAGATCGGATATATTGATAATTCCGGCAATGAAATTGTAAAAGAAATTATTCAGAAAGGTGAACTGTTCGGGCAGTTCACCTTGGAACGCGGTAACCTTAATGGAGAATTTGCCCAGGCATATAAGAACAAAGTGAGCATTTGTGCTTTTGCCATTGATGATTTTGAAAAACTCCTCAAAAAACGGCCTGACCTGGCTCTGAAATACAGCAAACAAATTGGGACCAAATTGCGCAACATCGAAAACCGGTTAATTAATTTATTGAAAAAGGATGTAAAAACGCGCCTCGAACATTTTTTGTGGCAGCTTGTACAAAATAAATTGGGAAAGACAATGCCAGAGGGATTTTGCATTCCAAATTACCTAACCCATGAAGATATCGCCAATCTCATCGGCTCAAGCAGGCAAACGGTTACAACGATGATCAATGAACTGGAAAACGAAAAAGTCCTGTCATACAACCGCCAGCAAATTTGTTTTCTTGATGTAAAAAAATTGCAGCAAAGAATCAATGCGGCCTGAAAATGAAGTGACCGCTGCTGTTGGTTAAGGGCATTTGGTCACGGATCGAAACGTTGATTCTGAATTTTAACAAACTACATAGCTTAAAATAACTTCTGCGTATATATTTTTGAGCCAACATTTTAGTATGAGAAAAATCGTATGCGCATCCCTGTTATTCATCGTCTCAGAAATTGCATTTTCGCAGGATTATAAACCGGTTGACGAAGGTTCGTCCATACAATTCAAATTGAAAAATTTTGGTCTGAATACGGGTGGCAAATTTTCCGGGTTGCAGGGAATCATTCACTTTGACAAAGACAATCTTTCAGCTTCAAGTTTTGATGTCAGTATTGATGCGAATTCTGTAAATACAGACAATGAAATGCGTGATAATCATTTGCGGGAAGAAGGTTTTTTCGATGTAAAGAAATATCCGCGAATTCGCTTTGTTTCAACATCTGTAAAGCCCGGAAAAGAAAATACATTTGAAATTGCAGGCAAACTTTCCATTAAAGATAAGACCAATGACATCAGGTTCCCTTTCACCATCACGCAAACCGCCGAAGGGTTTATTTTCCACGGAGAATTTAAGATCAACCGGAAAGACTATGGCATTGGTGGTTCCGGTACCCTTTCGGATAATGTTACGATCGACCTGACGGTCGTCACCCGGAAATAGGATGCAGCACCCAGAGACAGGCATGATGGGTCCAGGATGCATTCCTGTTCTTTATATCTTTTTTTTTCGTTCCCTGACAGCGCCTGGATCATATTTCATGCTCAATTCTTAATAATTTGATGATATTTTCGTTATCAACCAGCAATTTGTGGCCCAGTTTTAGCAAGAAAGTTATCAGTTGATCGAATACCCGTTAAATCCTAAAATAAATGTCCCGGTTAATCATTATATCCAATAGGTTACCTTTTTCAGTAGATCGCGATGGAGACAAAGTTACCGTGCGTCAGAGCTCGGGTGGATTGGTGTCTGCAATTAAAAGTTTTTTTGAGAATGCGAACGAAAAAGAAAAAACAATCACTGAAAAATTATGGGTTGGCGTGGCGGATTTTCCACAGGAAGACTGGCAGGCAGTCAAAGAAGAACAAAATGCACACGGCGATTTCGAAGTACTACCGTTGTTTGCATTTAACGACAGACAATTATACGAAGATTATTACAACGGTTTTTCGAATTCGGTATTATGGCCGTTATTTCACTATTTTTCATCGCTCGCGGAATACAAAACGAATTATTTTGAGGCGTACATGAAAGTGAATTTATTTTTCGCTGATCAGTTAACGCCGATTCTTCACCCGGATGATATTATCTGGATACACGATTATCAACTGATGCTCCTTCCGCAGTTATTGAGGGGGGAGAACCCTGAATTGAGCATTGGTTTCTTTCTGCATATTCCTTTTCCCTCTTATGAAATTTTCAGGCTCCTCCCAACGGAATGGAAAAAAACCTTGCTGCAGGGAATAATGGGCGCGGATCTAATTGGTTTTCATACACACGATTATGTTCAGCATTTTATCCAATCCGTAAAAATGGTATTGGGAGTAGATAATTATTTTCAGAACCTTCAATGGCAGGAAAGGTTGGTAAAGGTTGATCTTTTTCCGATCGGCGTTGATTTTAAAAAATTCAATTCAACAAAAGATGATCCGGTGATCATGCAAATGCGTGATGACCTGAAAAAGAATTTCGAGAATAAAAAAATTGTTTTTTCCGTCGACAGGTTGGATTATACAAAAGGGCTGATGTCGAGGTTAACTGCGATAGAATATTTTTTGGACAATTATCAGCAATGGAAAGAAAAAGTTGTTTTTGTTTTAAACGTAGTTCCTTCCCGGGATACCATCAAAGCCTATGATGACAGAAAAAAGGAGATGGAAGAAAAGATCGGTACGATCAATGGAAAGTATTCTACCATAAGCTGGCAGCCGATCATCTATCGCTACAATCATTTAAGTTTTAATGAACTCATTGCATTGTATCACGCAGCTGATGCGGCGCTGGTAACGCCCATCCGCGATGGGATGAACCTGGTAGCCAAAGAATATGTGGCAAGCAGCAGCGATAGTGGCGTGCTGATACTGAGTGAACTTGCCGGCGCAGCGAGTGAGTTAAACGAAGCGTTGCTCGTAAACCCCACAGATACGGTTGATGTGGCCACTGCGATCAACAGAGCGCTCATTATGCCGGAAGCAGAGAAGAAGAATCGCATAACGACCATGCAAAAAAGA
>DATGFZ010000126.1:0-11939 GCA_035308805.1 Puia sp.
CAAATTCTAGCGTAAGTGGTGAGTCATTGATGAGCGGTTTATTTTTGAACATTACGCTGTAAAAAGCTGATCTGTTTTTTACGAAGAAAGAAAAAACAATTCTTCCATCAGGTGAGGTAAGCTGTACATTTTTTTGGGCAGGTAAAAATAATGGTATAAAAAAACAAGCGATACAGCATCTTTGAATTGAGTATTTCATAAACAAAAAGTAAAGAATGAAGATAACTTTATTCTTCAAATCTTCCGGGTTCAAATAAATCAGGAGCGGTTAAAATTTCGATGTAAAATAAGCGACCAGGAAGGAGAAAGCGAAACGATACATAAAATGCCCGAAATTTGGGTGCATATGAACTGCAGGTTTCCGTAAATATAATACCTTGAAAAAAGTTCAATCGAATTGGATGGTGCAATGTTTGTGGATGCCGACGAATCCAACGACAACCGGAAACATTAACCTAAGTTAATATATTCACTATGACATTTGAAACAATTCAATTAGATGAATTTTTTATTATCGGAATTTCAGTGAGAACCATTAATCAAAACGGGCAATCGCAAAAAGATATCGCCGGCTTGTGGGTAAGGTTTATGCAGGAAAATATCATGGATATTATACCTGATAAAATTACCAATGAAATTTACTGCATCTATACCGACTATTCGAATGATTTTAATGGAGGGTACACCACATTGCTTGGATGCAAGGTGTTTTCTATACATAATGTCCCTGAAAGATTTACTGGCAAAACCATATCAGCCGGGAACTATCAATTATTCCTATCAACAGGAAAAATTCCGGACAGTGTGGTGGCAACCTGGGAATATATCTGGAGTTCAAAAACCGAAAGAAAATACCTTGCTGATTTTGACGTGTACGGAATAAAGGCGCATGAGATGGATAGTGCTGAAGTAAAAACATATGTATCGGTAAAATGATTTTATTGGTCCGATTTCACCCACCAGTCCATTGATCTCTTTCATCCGGGCTGAATTTCCAGGGCGCAAAATTATTTTCAACATTGCTGAACATGGCGTTCCATTCCTGCGGCGCATTGCTGTCTTCCATCACCAATGCACGCCGCAATTCTAAAATAATTTCAAGGGGACTGATGCTTACCGGACATTCCTCCACGCAGGCATTGCAGGTGGTGCAAGCGCGTAATTCTTCCACCGAAATATAGTTGAACAAATTTTTCCCGTCGTCTTTAAATTCTTTATTCGCTGATACATTTTTTCCAATTTCTTCAACCCTGTCGCGCGTGTCCATCATTATTTTTCTTGGTGATAACAATTTACCGGTTTGATTTGCCGGACATGCTGCGCTGCATCTTCCGCATTCAGTACAGGAATAGGCATCCAATATATTTCTCCAGCTCAGATCAAAAATATCCTTTGCGCCGAATTTACCCGGATGCGCAGCCTCTGCGGGTGCTGTTTCGGGCTGCATGGCATATAACACTTCTTTTTGCACAGCAGGCATATTGCGCATCTTTCCTTCGGGCATCAGTCTCGCATAATAGGCATTGGGAAAAGCCAAAAGGATATGAAGGTGTTTTGAATAAGGCAAATAATTAAGAAATGCAAAAATCCCGAGGATGTGCAACCACCAGCAGACTCTTTCCAATATCACCAGTTTTTCATTGCTTATCGAGGCCAAAAAGGGATGAATTGCCTGAGAGAAAAAGAAATTCCCCGTGTGGTGTTCACCGTAATGTCCGTAACCGCGAGATTGCAATAGCGTGTCTGCAGCATTCATGGTAAGGAATAAAGTCATCAGTATTATTTCCGTGATCAGGATATAATTGGCATCGCTTCGGGGCCATCCGTCCAGATCATGACTGATAAAGCGTTTGAGTTTGAGGATATTTCTTCTGCATAAAAAAATGATGCAGGCGGTCAATACGCCAATGGCTAAAAATTCAAACCCATTGATCAAATAGATATACCAATTGCCCAGCGGGCTTTCAAATAAACGATGTTTGCCAAAAATGCCGTCTAAAAATATTTCGAATACTTCAATATTAATGATGACGAAACCTGCATAAATCGCAAAATGCATTACAGCCACCAAAGGATTGCGAAACATTTTTTTTTGACCAAATGCAAGCAACAGCACATTCTTCCAGCGTCGAATGGAATGATCACCGTAATCCTCATCTTTCCCCAATAAAATATTTCGGCGAATTTTTATTATGTTCTTGCTGAATAACAAGACAGCAAAAGCCGCAACGAGGATGAATATGATCTGCTGAAGGATTTGCATTGTGAGGTGCAAGTTAAAGTAAAAAGCAAAAATGCGTGCGGTTAGGGCAGGTAACAGGCAGTGAATAGCCAAATTCGATGAGGTTATTCATACCTGTGAATTCTTTACCGCGTTCTACTCGCCGCTTGCCATTATCTTTGTTCAATGGAAAGAAACTATATACTCAATCAGGAAGTTTCACAACGCAAGATGTTGCGGATGGCCTATGAGATTCTTGAAAACAATTACGAAGAAAATGAATTGATTCTTGCAGGCATCCGCGAAAGCGGTAGTGTTATTGCGCGCAACATTCAGCATTTGCTGCACGAAATAAAAGACATTTCTACGGAATTGCTCATGATATCGCTTGATAAAAAGTTTCCTGAAGACGTTTTATTGAGCAGATCCACTTCCTTTGAAAACAAAGTTGTTATCTTAATTGACGATGTCAGCAACAGCGGCAAGACTTTAATGTATGCCTTGAAACCTTTCTTATCTTCTTATCCAAAAAAAATACAGACGCTGGTACTCGTTGAAAGAACGCATAAAGCCTTTCCCGTAAAACCAGATTACGTCGGACTTTCGGTGGCTACCACTTTGCAGGAACATATTTATGTCGAAGTAGATGGTGACATCGTGAAAGGAGCCTGGTTAGAATAAAAAATCGGTTTCTTTAATGGATTTTCAATTCATGCAACCCCAAAGTTTTGTCGTGCAATAGCATTATATTTTGGAAAAACGAGATCCCCCGAAACCGGCAAAGTAGCAAAACAGGATTTACCACGAACCACGTCCCGCGCTGATGAAGTTGACATCAAAGACACCTTATTTTGCACCAGAATTTAAACCCAAAAAAAGTGTAAAAAAACGGATTTTCATTCAGGTTTTCATGCATAGACATTGTACATTTGCAATCCTTTCTATCGTACTCAAAAAAACGATTTTTTTGTAGCTAAAAATAAGTATGGAAGATAATCTCACACCGCAGGAAACACAGGATGGTAATCGCATAGTTCCCGTAAATATTGAGGAGCAAATGAAAACGGCTTACATTGATTATTCAATGTCGGTTATCGTCGGACGTGCCCTCCCGGACGTACGCGATGGATTGAAGCCCGTACACAGACGCATTTTATTTGCGATGAATGAAATGGGAATGTATTACAACCGGCCGACAAAAAAATGCGCACGTATTGTTGGTGAGGTATTGGGGAAATATCATCCGCATGGCGATACTGCTGTTTACGATGCGCTCGTGCGCATGGCACAGGAATGGAACATGCGTTACCCATTGATTGACAAACAGGGAAACTTTGGAAACCAGGACGGTGAAGGTCCGGCTGCCATGCGATATACAGAAGCGCGTTTACACCGCGTTTCTGATTTTATTTTATCAGATATTGAAAAAGACACCGTAAACTTTCAATTGAATTTTGATGACTCACTTGAGGAACCGATGGTATTGCCAAGCCGTATTCCGCAATTGCTCATCAACGGTTCGTCGGGAATTGCCGTAGGTATGGCGACCAACATGATGCCCCATAACCTTTCCGAAGTTATTGATGGCTGTATCGCGTATATCGATAATCGGGAGATTACAATCGAAGAACTGATGCATCATGTAAAAGCTCCTGATTTTCCGACAGGCGGAATTATATATGGTATAGAAGGGGTGAAGGCGGCAATGCATTTTGGACGCGGTAGGGTTGTGCTTCGCGGCAAATTGCATGTGGATACAAAAAACAGCGGAAGGGAACAAATTATCATCACAGAAGTTCCTTACCAGGTTAGCCGGGATGTGCTCACGGAAAGAATCGGGCAGCTCGTAAATGAAAAGATCGTTGAGGGGATCGCTCACGTAAATAATGAATCGAATGATAAGGAAGGCACACGTGTTGTTATTGATCTCAAGCGCGATGCCATTGCAAACGTAGTGATCAATCAATTGTATAAACACACTGAACTTCAAACCTCTTATGGCATCAATAATGTTGCCCTGGTAAAAGGGAGACCAAGGACGCTGAATGTTAGGGATATGATCAGTGAGTTTGTGGAATTTCGTCATGAAGTGATTATTCGGCGCGCACAATTTGAGCTGAAAGAAGCACAGAAGAAAGCACATATACTGCAGGGTTATCTGATCGCCCTTGATCATCTGGATGAAGTGATTGCTTTGATCCGAGCATCTGCAACCCCGGAAATAGCTAAAGAGAATCTAATAAATGCGGAGTGGGGATTGGATGAGATACAGGCCAAGGCCATTTTAGAGCTCCGTTTGCAGCGCCTCACCGGTATGGAAAGAGAAAAAATCAAAGAAGAATTTGATGCTTTGATGAAACTGATAACTGACCTGCAGGAGCTTCTTGCTGATCAAGCAAAACGCTTTGAATTGATAAAAACTGAATTGAGAGAAGTCAAAGAGAGGTTCGGAGATGCGAGAAGGACAGAAATAACTTATCTGGATGACGAAGTGCGCATCAAGGATCTTATCAAAGAAGAAGATGTGGTGATAACGATCTCCCATCTTGGTTACATTAAGAGAACTTCGGCAACTGAATATCGGCAGCAACGTCGGGGTGGTCGCGGAGCTATCGGGGGGAAAACGAGAGATGAAGACTATATTGAGCACCTGTTTGTGGCATCTACGCATCACACCATGCTTTTCTTTACTGAAAAAGGAAGGTGTTTTTGGCTCAATATTTACGAAATACCCGGCGGTGATAAAACCAGTAAGGGCCGCGCCATTCAAAACCTGATGCAGCTTCCGCCTGACGATAAAGTGAGAGCAATTATTGATGTGAAAGATTTGAAAGATGAAGCTTTTGTAAAATCGCATCATATTGTTTTGTGCACCAAACAAGGCACCATTAAAAAGACTTCTCTGGAGGATTTCAGTCGTCCGCGCCAAACAGGTGTAATTGCCATTACCATCAATGAAGGAGATCAATTGCTCGAAGCAAAATTAACCGATGGCAATTGTGAAATTATGATGGCCGTGAAAAGCGGAAGATCGATCCGTTTTGAAGAAGAGAAAGTGCGCCCGACAGGAAGAGGCGCCATAGGTGTCGCGGGTATTGAAGTGGAAAACGATAGTGACGGGGTTATTGGAATGATTTGTGTTAACAGAGAAGATAAGTCAAGAACCGTATTGGTGGTGAGTGAAAATGGATATGGCAAGCGCACATCCATTGAGGAATACCGCATTACCAACCGTGGCGGCAAAGGAGTTAAAACCATTAACGTGACAGACAAAACGGGTCAGCTCGTGGGCATATTGGATGTCACTGAAAAAGAAGATCTCATGATCACCTGCAAAAGTGGGGTTACGATACGCATGCCGGTAAACAGCATAAGTGAGCAGGGTAGGGCAACACAGGGTGTTAAACTCATTCGCCTGGATGAAGGTGATGCCATTGCGGCCATTACTAAGTTAGACGAGAACGTCGGGAATGGAAACGGCAACGGCAATCATCTGGAAGAAACTGAAGACCTTCATGAAGAAAATAATGAGCCTCCTCAGGAGAAAAAGGACGATGCAACGGAAACGACCGAATAAAAATATTTAATGATTTTTCGCAGGCGATAATCAAAAAAATTTTACTTTCAATAAAATTTAATTTTCAATCATGAAAGCAATTCTTCTAACAGTATTGGTTGCCGTAACCGGGCTAGGTTTGTATGCACAGAGTTTGGATAAGGCTAAGGAATCTTTAAAAGCTAATAAATTAACCGATGCAAAAACACAAATTGACGGGGTGCTGGCAGATGCAAAAAATGCAAAAAATGCCGAAGCATGGTATGTCAAAAGTAAAATTTATGAAGCCATAGCGGCAAATGACCAGCTCAAATCGCAATACCCTGATGCACGTGCGCAGGCACTTGATGCCTTAAGAAATTACGTGCAATTCGACGACAAAAAATTAATCCTGCTTCAGTTGGATCAATACAAAGTGATCAACGAAATTTACCAGTCTTACTTTCAACTCGGAGCCGCCGATTATAATTCGGGAAAATACAGTGATGCCCTTGATAATTTTAGGGGAGCAATAGCGGCCAGTACATTCATGACGGAAAAAGGCTGGATAAATATGAAAATTGACACTACCAGCAATATATATGCGGGCATCTCTGCAGAAAAAGCAAAGAAAAGAGATACCGCTGCCATATATTACGGGAGGCTTGCGGATGCAAAGGTGGCCGGCAATAACATGATTGAAATTTATAAATGGCTTTCCAATTATTATTCAACAGATAAAAATGATCAGACTAATGCCTTGAAATATATAGATATCGGAAGAGAACTTTATCCAAAAGATTCGTCATGGAAGGACCTTGAAGTGAATGTGTACGAAAATCAATTGGATATTTATAGAAAAAGCGGTAATAAAGATTCGTTGTTTGCGGCATACGATAGGGTAGTGGCCAAATTTCCAAACAACAATATCTTTTTATACAATTATGGACTGGAAATGTATCAGTATGCTTCGGACACCACAAAACGTCCGGCAAATGCTGAAGAATTGGTTAATCGGGCAAAGGATTTATTGAACAAAAGCCTGCAGATAAAACCCGATTATCCGCAAGCCGCATTAATTCTTGGCGAAATATCTTACAATGAGGCTGTTGACATGCAGGCTAGAGCGCGCACCATTAAAGGCAGCACACCTGATGCGACAAAAAAAAGAGCCGATCTCCGCGAACAGGCAATGAAGAAATATGATGAATCGATTCCATTTTTTCAAAAGGTGGAAGCTGACCTCGCTTCAAAAGGCAAATTGAAAATGGATGATAAGACCGCACTAAGGGGCGCCTATGATAGTTTGGTGACTATTTACGAACAAAAAAAGCAAAAAGACAAAGCAGACGCCTACACACTGAAGTACAATGATATTGATAAAGATCATTAATCACAATCATTAATTTTTAAAATGCCCTGGACACGCAGGGCATTTTAATGCCAGCGTCTCTGGTTGACTCTTGCTTATTTTTGCCTGAGTTTACCTTTAAATTCCGCGATCTGGGCGACCGAATTGTCCCCAAATACCGGTAATAGATTTTTGAGATCAATTTTCTTATCTCTTTAAATTGCAGGAAATTTAGAATTGCCAAATCAACTGAAATGTTCATTGTCAGAACAAATGCTGAAAATGCGGATTTCGTGAGGCTTGTAGCCCAACTGGATGCTGATCTGAAGATCCGTGACGGAGAAGAACACGGTTTCTATGCTCAATTCAACACAATTCATAAAATAAAATATGCGGTGGTAGCTTACGAAAATGAAATTGCCCTCGGTTGCGGAGCATTCCGAGAATATTCGCCAGATACGATCGAGATAAAACGGATGTATGTTTGTGAAAATGCCCGCCAAAAAGGAATAGCCACAAAAGTCTTGGCGGAACTGGAAAAATGGGCCGGAGAATTAAATTATTCAGATTGCATATTGGAAACAGGTAAAAACCAACCCGAAGCCCTTGGATTATACAAAAAAAACAGGTATTCCATTATTCCCAATTTCGGGCAATATCAAAATGTGGAGAACAGTGTTTGTTTTAAAAAGAAGTTATAAACAATATTTGTGTGTATCTCAGATTATTCTGTTTATTTTATTTGAATTATCTTGGCCGTCTTTCTTACTAACCTGAGAGACAAAAAATTGGTATTTACATGCTAAAATTAATTTATGGATAATTTCAGACAAATGCTCCAGGATATTTATAATGATTGCGTAATGCCATTAAAAAATTATTTTCACCCTGACAAACTAATGCCATACAGCAAATCGGATTATATCACCACACTGAAGGATTCCATTGCAAAACTCACCAACGAAGTTAAACTGCTTGAATTCCGGTTTTCCGATAAGAAGGACGAGATCGAACAACTGTCCCGAGAATACACCAACAAAATGCTTACCGAATACTGGTAACCAGGTTTACATAAGTGCATAAAACAAAGCCCCGTTAGTGAAATAACGAGGCGATAATTTTCATCGAGCAGGGTTGTGATAAAAATATTCACCAATACATACGCATTTATTTTATAGTTGGATTGCGGACATTGCTAAGCAGCAAAAAGCCCCGCCATAAGTGACGGGGCGGTAAGCTTGCTGGGTCTAATCTAAAAACGAGCCAAATGTAACTACGTTACTTCTTAACTTTAGGTTGCGTGGTATGAGCGCTAATACTTAATAAAACCCCCCTGTGGAGGTTTCAGAAAGAGGGGTTGTCTTTTCAAGTTTCCATTTTTCGTTTATCAGATCATGAAACCGCATCATTTTTAATGCCCGTTTTTCCCTGGCAAGGGTAAGTATGAAAAAATCATCCCCAATTTCTCCGATTACATATTTCTCGCCGGTCACCGGGTGAATAATAATATCATTTTTCCCTAATTGTTGAATGACCTCAAATGAATCAATTTGATTGTTCATACAATGAGTTTTAAAAAAAATGAAGGTTTTTGTAAATTCCAAATGATGGCAGCAGGACAGGTATCAACGGGCGATGAATCGGCCTATCATTGGTTTGCCAAAATTATAAACTTTTTTAATTCTCCAAAAAATATAAACCCTTATACCGGTTTACAGAAAAAACAATCGTTCAGAATATGGGAGGAAATGGATCCGCTGTCTATAGGTGGGATGCGGGGCATTGGAAATCTTGAAAAACGATTAGGTTGGTAAAATCCGACCCAAATATTTCTTTGTGGACAACATGTTAGGTGATAATACGTAAGGTTGCAGGTTAAAATGAAACATGTTGATTTAATCGGGATTTAGCGGAGACCGGAATCTGGCCGGTCCATGGATACAATGTAATCCAAGAAAAAAATCAAAAGTATAACCTATTGAATTTTCGTATTTTCCTGGCTGAATGACATTCTATATTTCTCCCATAATAGAAGGAAAATTAACGAGATTAAAAGTTGAGAAGATTTTTGAATCACCATCAATTGAACGGTTTGAAGTGACAGCAAAAAATAAAAGTCTAACGCTGCAGACTAACCGCATTTTATTTCAGAACAGGGGGTTAAAACATCGCAAGGGCCAATGGACAATTGTTGCAGGCAATTTAAATAAATCAGCTGCCCTGCAAAGAATTACTGATGCAATTGATAAGGAGTTGCAGTAAGTTGGAACCAGCCTACTTAACTGTACGAAGACCATAAACGCAATCATGCTTGAACCAGCGAAATTCTTCTTAGGCAAAAATCGAAATGGCTTTATCAGAAATTCTTTATTGAATTTGAAAGGATATAATTTTGATTGCAAATTCTCCACAACGAGAAGTATTTACCCAATTGACCCTTACTCTGACCGGATAAGTTATGCTTGCAGGAAATTTGAAGATCTCTCTATTATCTACCGGGATATTATCCATGTAGGTGGTGTCAATGAAATGAAAATATAAGTTTTCGCAGGTGCAAGGACATTCTATTGTGCAAGGCACTCCACAGGGATTTACGCCATTTATTATCGCCAAATTTTGATATGTGAATGCTGAGCCATTCTTTTTGCATGAAAACATTAACAGGCAACAGAAACTTAAGGATAGTATCCATTTCATCTCGTCCAATTTTACGATTGGCAGGTTGAGCAGAAGAAACGTTGCATCGATAGGACAATTACCAACCAAAAAAGGTTACAATTCTTTAAGTAACTATTACTCTTTGTTGCGCGTTTTACGCAGCAAGGAGCGATTATACGCCGCAAAGCGATTATAACATTTGAATTCAAAGGAATTGATTCTGTTAGCCTCTGAGAATTCAACTATCTCGCGATTAATTTGAAAATAATAATTCATAATTTTAATTCCGCCACGGAGGCCATGCCAAACCGATGCGCATCACTTTGAACTAAACACTGTAAGCATGAAGAATCGCTTTAAAAATTGGATGTTTCGATTAATGGTTGCAGGGTTTTTTATTTTCGGACTTTTAGTGTCTTTTGTGCTTACTCCCAGACTACTGTATGCAAACAAAACGACCATTAGGAATTATTCGATATATTACAGCAGGCAATTAAACAAGACCTTTTTACAAGAACTTGAACAATCAAACATTTTAATTAGATCCAGCGAACTGTACGATCCAAATCTCAAAATAGACGTATGTTTAAAAGATGGTTCGAGTTATCCTGACCTGATTAAATTTGTTTTGGGAAAGGATTTGATTTCATCATTTTACAATAAAATTATCCTCACAGGTGACACGGTTAATTATGACGATAATTACATTCAACTTGAAGGACACAAATGGAATCTGATACAAATGCTTGCTCACGCTCAAGTTCATTGTTTGGAATTCAACAGATATGGACTTTGGCACTCGAACCCGATCGCAAATCATCCGGACTGGAAATGGGAAGGTTATCCTGAATATATAGCAAAACAAAATACTGATCAGCAAAATCTTCAAAACAATATTGAAAAATTATTGCAAACAGAAGGCCGAACCAATAACGGGTGGATAAAATTTGTCGATGGCAAGGAAACTTTAATTTCTTTTGATGAATACCGTTTGCTTACTCAATATTGCATAGAAATAAAAGGGATGAATTTTGTAGAACTGATGAAGGACACTACAGACGAAAGTGCAATAAGGCAACAAATGATAAACTGGTATAATAAGAAGCAGCGAAATTGACCAAAAAAAATGCAAGATATTGGCTTCGCCTTCGTGTCGAATTAAAAATTTTATTAACATACTCTTTAATGATTTCAAAATTAGTGTCCACTAAATTTAAGAACCTCTTGGGTTAAACACCTGCTGAATCCGTCCCGATTTATAGCAGGCATTTTCTCAGATGAAATGCCAATATTATTCAATGGAAACTTGCATCTACTCAAACGAAAAGCCCCATCAAAATATTGACGGGGCAATAATTTTCATTAAGGTTTTGGTTAATGATAAACAATATTCCACCAGAAATTTACAAAATTGTTATTTAACCGAATGTTAATCTTAAAATAATTCATTTTGTGTATCGCTCTGGACAATTCAAATATTCAGGATGTTGGTAAATTAGATTCATGAAATCGAAACCTGTTGTATTTTTTCTTTTGAGTTTGTTTGCATTAATGGTAACACTCAATGCACCAAATTTATATTTTCGAGGAGCAAATGGGGCAGCTTTAATAACACCGTTTTTGATGTAAAACTTTTACAATCTTGGATGTCTGGGAATTGGAATTTTTACAGGATATTCAGCATTAGTTCAAATATTATATTTTTTGAGCGACAGTTTCAAATAGCATCTACTCAAAAATTATACAAGATATTATTACATTAGCAACATCAATGAATAAGAAGAATTTATTTATCTGTTTCGCCTTATCAATAATAAACAGCTTTCTATTTTTAATACCGCTTTACTTGCTTGTATATTCGATTTTCATTTTCCTTGTGGCATCTGGATTGATCGCAGCGATTGTTATTGACATCATGGATAAAACAGATAATTGGAAGACGGTCTTAACTTCATTCTGCTTTATGATTATCAGCTATTTTTTAGGAGAGATAGTAATGAAGATATTTCATGCTAACTATGAATTCCCAAATTAAAAGTTTTTCCCTTACGGGTTAACAGTGGGTCTTCGTCTATTTCTAATTTTCTTTGGTATTGGAATAATCGTCGTCATGAAAGCTCCCCCAAAACCTGTAGCGATATAAATTAGAATTTAATCGTTAAAATTGGGGACAA
>DATGFZ010000127.1:0-12094 GCA_035308805.1 Puia sp.
CTGGGAGCCAAAATTTTCCTTGGAAGAAATGATGGCAACAGCGTGGAAATGGGAACAGAAATTAAAAATAGATGAGAAATTTTATGATGGAAAATATTCTCCGCTTAATTAACTCTTCAAATAAATCCCAAAGACGCAATGTTGCAAAATTAATATTTTCAGTTGCAAATTATTCTTGCTGATACTTAATGTCGTTTGCGACTCAGCGAGAAAAATATCTGTTGTTACAATTCAAAACTTCTGCTTTACTTTTGCGTCTTTAAGTATTGAATCAGCATAATCATTTAATCAAAAGCACATGTTACAAGATATTCAGGTTACAGGGAAAAAAGATACACGCAGCGGTTTTGGTGATGGAATTGTTGAAGCCGCCAGGAAGAATGCTAATGTTGTTGCGTTAACAGCCGATCTCGGTGGTTCATTAAAACTGCAGCAATTCATAAAAGAATTCCCCGATCGTTTTTTTCAGTGTGGAATTGCAGAAGCGAATATGATGGGTGTGGGCGCAGGTCTGACAATTGGCGGAAAAATTCCTTATACCACCACGTTTGCCAATTTTTCTACCGGCCGGGTGTATGACCAGATTCGGCAATCCATTGCCTATTCAGGAAAAAATGTAAAAATATGTGCGTCGCATGCGGGATTAACTTTGGGTGAAGATGGCGCAACACATCAGATTCTGGAAGACATCGGCATGATGAGGATGTTGCCGGGAATGACAGTGATCGTTCCCTGTGATTATGCGCAAACAAAAGCAGCAACCATCGCGATCGCAGATTTTGTTGGTCCGGTTTATTTACGTTTTGGTCGGCCGGTTTGGCCGATATTTACCACGGATATGTCTTTTGAAATCGGCAAGGCGCAAATATTTTCTGAAGGAACCGATGTTTCTATTTTTGCATGCGGCCATTTGGTTTGGAAGGCTATTGAAGCAGGAAAAATATTGCAGGAAAAAGGAATTTCTGCAGAGATTATAAATCTTCATACTGTGAAACCAATAGATGAGGCGGCGATAATAAAATCAGTATCAAAAACAACATGTGCAGTAACTGCGGAAGAGCATAATATTCTAGGCGGATTGGGTGATGCTGTTGCCCATGTCGTTGCAAAAAATTTTCCTGTGCCTATTGAGTATGTTGGTACAAAAGATACCTTCGGAGAAAGCGGAACTCCCGATGAATTATTAAAAAAATACGGACTTGATTCACCCGACATTGTTGCGGCAGCTGAAAAAGTGATTGGAAGAAAAAATAAAATTTAAAATTATCTTTCAGGATAGAAAAATTAAACTTCTTTCATACTGGCATTAAACGCTGAAAATTATTTTTAATCTTAAGGGCAACTGTTGACAAGCTAATATATGGCAATCACCACAACCGACACTGAGTTACTGATTCAATTTCGTGATCCCCTCACAAAAGAAAAAGCTTTTACCGCCATCATTAAAAAATATCAGGAAAAATTATACTGGCACGTTCGCCGGATGGTTGTTGAACATGAAGATGCAAACGATGTCCTTCAGAATGTGTTCATTAGGATTTGGAACGGTCTGGAAAATTTCAGGGAAGATTCGCAATTATATACCTGGTTATACAGGATCGCTACCAATGAATGCCTGACCTTTTTAGATCAGCAGAAGAAAAAATCCGCCATTTCGCTCAGTGAAGTTGAAAGTGGCTTAAGCAATAAATTAAAAGCCGATAAGGATTTTGACGCCAACAAGTTAGAGTGGAAATTACAATTGGCAATTCAACAACTGCCTGAAAAGCAAAGGATTGTATTTAATCTCCGATATTATGACGAGATGCCTTACGAGGAGATGAGCCGGGCGCTGGAAACATCGGAAGGCGCTTTGAAAGCATCCTATCACCATGCGGTAAAAAAAATAGAGGATTACATTCTGAATCATTAAACTTTGATTAACAAAATAAGTCTGAAAAGTGCGTGAAAAATGAAAACGAAATACAGAACGAATTAAGGCAAATAAGCCCATTAGTGGCTGATTTGAGCCGGGAAAACTTGTTAAAAGTGCCTGAAAATTACTTTGAACAACTTGCCGGTCAAATTATGTTGCGCATTGGTGCCATGCGATCAGACATTTCCACGCAATCTTCATTAGATAAAATTGACAAAAATATAGGGCTGAGTCAGCCCCCCGATGGTTACTTTGAAAACTTTGCTGCAAGAATGCTGAAGCTGGTTAAGGCCGAAACGGTTGATTCTGTTGATGAAGAACTTGCCAATCTGTCTCCGTTTTTAAGTACTTTAAAAAGAGAGATGCCATTCAGTGTCCCCCTGAATTATTTTGAAGAACTGCCAGATCAGGTATTGCAATCTGCAAAAGCGATTGATTTCGTGAACGATGAAATGGAGAACTTATCTCCCTTAATGAAAAGTTTAAAAAATAAAAACGTATATACAACGCCTTTGGATTATTTTGAAAATTTTTCCCATGGTGTTTTATCCAAAATACAAAAAGAACCTAAGCAAGCGAAAGTTATTTCTATCGGCAGCAGGAAAACATGGTTGAGAGTTACCGCAGCGGCAATCGTTGTTGGTATAATTTCAACTGTCAGTTATTATACTTTGAATAAGAATTCGCATCCTTCAGTTAGCGATCCGATAGCAGCTTTATCAAAAGTGAGTGATGACGAAATGAACAGCTACCTGCAAAATCAGTATTCTCCTATTTATGATACGGTTATCACCAATACAAACAGTCCCCTGGCTAATATTGACCTATCAAATAGTGAAGAGGCAGATGATTTGTTGGGCAATATACCCGATGATGAATTAAAGCAGTATATTAATGAAGATATTTCGTTTAAAGATGAACAGATAAATTAATGAAACGCTTTTTACTATTATATGGAATGATTTTTACGGCTTGTATTTCAGTTTCTGCACAAAATGGCGATGGAATTCAGGTTATAAAGATGGGTTATATCGCAAAACAACTCAACCTATCGCCTGAGGAAGCAGAAAAATTTTGGCCAGTGTATAATCAATATACCTCAGAGATAAGAAAAATCAGGATCGATGCTATTGGAAATAAAGAAGATGAAGTAGTTACTGAAGAGAAAATAGTTAATACCAGGAAAAAGTACAGCAGCGAATTTGCCAAAGTACTTCCTTTTAATAAAGTGAATTTATTTTTCCGTTCAGAAAGGCAATTTGGAAATTTTGTTCAAAGAGAAGCGGAGCGAAGGCAACTGCGGATGCAACAAAGACGTCCTATATTAAGGTAAAAGCGCCAGGAAGGATACACCCTAATTTTTTGCTTCTTTACCGATTAATTTTATAGCAAGGCTCACTATATACGATATTTGACATTGGTGTTTTTCATAGGTTAGCAACGGCCGGCTCTTTTTAGGGCAGGCCTTTTTTGTGTACCCCTTTTTTTAAAGAGGATTATTAAGAACCAGCGAAAGTATGTATCCCATTCAGGGGCTAGGGGAATGTTGGCGTCTTTATATCGTGATAAAATAAAAAAGTCCATTTTTCTTTTGCACCCTGCTGCCACCATTGTTTACGAAGTTCCATACTTTTTTTTCCATCATAGTCATACTTGGCAATCAGCCGACTCTTCATCTGTTGAAGTTGCGGGGCAACATCTCCGCCAAAAAAGACCATTTCGTTATTTTCCTCGATCCAGAATACCTGGTGATAGGGACAATGCGCACCGGTCATTTCGTAGCGGATGTAATTATCCAAAACTCCATCACCATCTAACAATATAATATTTGGTGCGGTTTTAAGTATTTCCAATTCATCGGTGATGTAAGAAGGAAAGCCCTTTTCAAATGCAAAATCCAATTCCTTTCTTTGAAGATAATATGTTGCGTTTGGAAAAGAAATTTCATATGAATTATATGCAGTATTCTTTTTGGAAACTCCGCCTGAATGGTCTTTGTGCAAATGAGACATCAATACTTTCGTAACTGAGGTGGGTTGAATGCCGGCGGCAATCAAATTCTGATGTAATTGCAACATTCCGTTTTCTTCAAATCCCAATCCTGAATCGAGCAATAAGACATCTTGAGAAGTTACCATGACAAAGGGCTGGACTTCCACCAATAAACTTCCTAAAGCCCTTTGTTGGAGATCGTCAGTTGTCTTATTGAACGGGACAAATTTTTTTGATTTGTCGACAGTAAATGCACCTTCGGAGAGTGGAATAATTTTCATAATTAAATATAAGAAAGACCCGAAGTCAGCAATCGGGTTGCTGTCTGCTGGTCAACGCAATACCATTTGTCTGTCAGCATCCAATCTGATCAAAATAAAAAGCATTATGGTAAATGTTAGTAAAGATGTGCCACCGTAACTTACGAAAGGTAAAGGAATTCCGATCACCGGAGCAAGACCAACCGTCATACAGATGTTGATGACTATGTGAAAAAAAATAACCGAAGCAACTCCATAGGCGTAACACCGGCTGAATACACTTCGCTGTCGCTCAGCAACAGCAACTATCCGTAAAAGCAATACTAGGTAAATACATAAAAAAACTGTGCTTCCTACAAATCCAAAACCTTCGCCAATTGTACAGAAAATAAAATCTGTTCGTTGCTCTGGAACGAAATCATAGCGTGTTTGAGTACCCTTCAATAATCCTTTTCCTATTATTCTGCCGCTGCCAATTGCAATTTTACTCTGTTTAACATTATAGTTATTATCCTTCTTGCTTTCCTTTTTCTGTTCAATTTCTTCTTCAGCCGCTTCGCTTTTAGGAACATAATCTTTCCCTATTGCATCATAAATTCTTTTTACCTGATAGGGCTGAAAGACATGATCAAAAACAAAAGGCACAACAAAACGCTGCACACCCACGCAAACAAACCATATTCCGACAATAAGAAATAACATTCCCCGGTTCCTTTTCACCTGCCGTCGTAAAATATAAACTGCCAGGGCCGCAACGGCGCTTAGTATTAAGGCGAGCGTATTTTTTTCTACCAGCAAAGTGGCAACGACCAAAACAGAAAATGAAAAACCAATAATCAGTATGGCGGCAGGCAACCCTTCCCTGAACATTACGATGAAGAATGAAAAATAGACCAGCGCCAATCCCAATTCATGTTGCATTACTGAAAGAATTCCCGGAATCAAGGCAATTGCAGTGGCAATTAATTGCGATCGTAGCTTATAAAAATCTGTTTCTACTCTTGACAGATACTTTGCCAGCGCAAGATTGACGAAAATTTTGCAAAGATCCGCTGGTTGTAACTGGAAGGCGGTTCCGAAGCGGATGATTGATTCTGTTCCTTTTACGCGCGAATGAAATGGAAATACGAGCAATAAAAGAAATATTCCAAAAAAATAGCCAAGGTTTGCTGTTGCAGTAAAAAATTTACTGTCTGTCAATAGAATAAATGTTGCTGCTATACCCCCTATTATAAAATATAAGAGCTGTCTGCTGTAATCAGTTTTTAAAGAAATAAATGCTTTTAAGATATTATCGCCTTCATGATAGGTTGCCCCGAAAATACTCATCACCCCGATGGCGCACAAAATAAACCACAGCCACACCAGCGACATGTCAAGGCCTTTTGATATTGCGGGATTTCGGTTATTCATGTCAGTTAGATATCGAGTTGGTATCTTTTATTTTAATGGTATTTTTGGGTTTATCAGCAGCGATATTTTGAATATTGGTTGCCAAAGCAGGAACAAATACATGGTTCACAGTATCTAATAATACAGATCGTAATGCAGGATTGGTAAATTTTTTCCATTTTGTACTGTCGCCGGTTTGCCTGGCACGAAATGCGGCTCTTGAAGAATCATCAATAAATTGTTGAATGATCAAATACCTAGGCATAAGATTGCTTCCGACAATGTGGTCAATCAATGGGAAGCGTTCTGTCCGAATGCTGTCATTTAAGTATTTTTCAAGTAATAAAGAACCGATCGGAGCAGCCCAGGCAGCTCCAAAACCTGCATTCTCAATGACAACCGCAATGGCGATCTTCGGATTTTCTCTGGGGGCAAAACAAACAAACACTGAGTGTGATTTCAACTTTGATCTCCGCCCTCTGATGATGCGATAGTTTTCCGCAGTTCCTGTTTTTGCGCAAATATTTATCCCGGGAATTTTGGCAGCGCTCGCCGTTCCATATTCGACAACATCCTGCATTCCGTTTGCTACCACTTCGTACACATCATCCGGGATATGCGTCAATACCTCATGCTTTTGGGTGAAGCGATTTAATATGGTGTCATTTGCATCCACCCCATCAATGCTTTTTACAAAATGGGGTACATAAAAATATCCCTTGTTTGCAACGATGCACATCGCATTGGCAATCTGCAATGGCGTGACGAGCATTTTATCCTGACCGATTCCCATTGATACCATCGAACAGGAATTCCATGCATGATGATATTCTTTATCATAGGCACTCGTATCGGGAATATTTCCTGCATTTTCACTTGGAATATCGATGCCTATGCGATGGCCCAATCCAAACGCATTTGCATATTCTTTCCATTTTGTTAATCCTTTTCGCGCACTGTGATATGCAGGATTATCAATTGTTAAACGAAAGGTATTGCAGAAAAAAGAGTTGCATGAATGCGCAATTGCCAATCGTAAATTAGCCGCATGCCCGGGATCTTTGTGCTCACATTTTACCGGATGGCTGCAGGCAAGGTAAGCGCCGTGACAATCGTAGCCGCTCGAAGGAGTGATCACCCCTTCATCCAAACCGATCAATGCACCCAATGGTTTGTATGTTGAACCAGGTTGATATAACCCTTTAATGGCGCGATTCAACAATGGGGAAGAAGCGTCCAGAATAAGCTTCCCGTAATTCGTTTGTTTTTCGGAGCCGGTTAAATCGTTGGGATCATAATCCGGGCTTGAGGCCATAGCAATAATGCCTCCTGTCTTTGGTTCTATTGCTACTATGGAACCGACTTTGTTTGCGAGCAATCTTTCGGCGAGTTCCTGCAGCCTAACGTCAATAAAGGTGTGTAAATTTTTCCCTGCGACTGCCGGCGTATCCAATGATTTATTTTCATAACGGCCGACCAGCCTGTTCTTATTGTCTTTTATCCAGAACTCTATTCCGCGCTGACCCATTAATTCCTTTTCATAAAACTGTTCAAGACCGGAGCGACCGACATAGTCTCCCAACTGGTATCCATAATTATAGCTTTTGATGATGTTCGAATCTACTTCGCCCACATAACCCATTACATGAGCGGCCACATTGAAGGGGTATATCCGGACCGGGCGTTCCTGCAAGTTAAATCCTGGAAAGCGCCAGATGTTTTCTTCAAACTTTGCGTAGATATCGGGTGGCAAAAGATCTTCAAAAGTCGTTGGGCGAAAAGGTCCGTTCTTAAATTTTGCATCGAGGACACGATCACGAAAATCTGAAGTGTCAATACCAAGCAGCTGACAGAAATATTGCGTATCGATATTTTTTACCTGGGATGGTGTCACGGTCAGATCATACATGACGGTATTGTTCAAAATCGCTTTACCGTTTTTATCAAATATAATTCCGCGGGTCGGATAAACACGTTTTGCAAATAACGCATTTTCTTCTGCGAGTTTTTTGTATTTGCTGGAAATGATTTGAATGTTTACCAATTGTGCAATAATAATCACGAACATGCCTATAAAAATAAGGCGGATAACATTGCTGCGGGATTGATTGAATACAGACATTTACAGGTATACGATTTACAGAGGCTAAGCTAACAATAATTGGAAGCTGAACAAAGATATAACGATGTAGTGTGCGACGCAACAGAAGTTGAAAAAAGTTTTACAGCAGGTATGATAATCTAACTATCCTTTAACGCAGGAATGACCGGGATCAATTTTTAGCCGTTGGAAACAGCCACAGCTAGTACAGAAATACAGCGGCATGTGCGCTCCTAATATTCAAATGCGTTTGCAATTTGTACCAAACCTTTTTATGCCGTATTCGTTCTGAATTTTTCTTTTCTGAAAAAAAGCAACTCCGTTACCAAGATCAATGCCAAACTAACCGCGGTAGTAGCCAGCACTTTGCCCGCGAAATAAAAGAATGTCCCGAAACTCATCCATTCGAGAAAGACCAGATAAGTATGATGAAGCAAAGTAAGCACAAACACGTAAGTTGCATATGGCGCCCATCCCATGCTTACGGCAGATGGAGACGCATAGTTTTTTTCTATTCCTTCCTGCGATAACAACATGTTGACAAGAAAGGGGCGAACATAAGCGATTAACGTACAGGCAGCAGCGTGAAGACCCGGCGTATAAGTAAAATAATCGAGCGTCAGTCCGAATATAAACCCAATCAAAGTAAGTGGGAGCCTTGGCAAATTAAACGGAAGCCACAAAATGTAGAGATAATAAAGATATGGCGTGATAAAGCGATGGAGCGGCGGGATCTTGTACAATACAAAAACCTGAACCAATATAAATAAAGCAAAACGGACAATATTTTTGACTAACTGACTCATGGAAATTCTTTGCGTGCTGAATCCTCTAAACTTTTTTGTTCGGCGAGCTGTGTGTTCGCGGTCACATAAACATACTCCACATTGAAAAAATTTGTTCCCAATTTTATTTTCAACGTATAGAAATTGCTGCTCTTATCATCAACTATTTCATTCACCGTCCCCACAATAATATTTGGCGGAAACCTGGGAGAAATTTCGCTGGTCAGAATTGTATCTCCCCTATTTACTTTTGCGCTTTTGGGAATGTCTTTGAGTGTAACATAAAACGGGTTTACTCCGTCCCATTCAATTGTTCCGCGGTCCCCCCCATTTTTCAATTTTACAACAGCCTTGAATTGCCTGTTGAGGACACTCATGACTACAGCATAATTCTTGCTTACATTCACGACTTCACCTACAATTCCTTCGGAACTTATGACACCTGCATGGGTTTGCACGCCTTGATCGGATCCCCTGTGTATGGTAAGAAAATTGATTTGAGATGAAGTGGTGTTGTTTACAACTTTTGCTTCCATAAACAACCACTTTTGAAGTTCTTTGTCGGATGAATCTACGTTGACATTATAAGAAAACAACCTTTTGGCGGAATCAGGACCTTCATAGTTTTGTTTAATCATCTGGTGTAACCGCAAATTTTCCTTAACCAATTGGTCGTTGGTTACTTTAAGCTTAAAATAATATTCTACGCCGTTATATTTTTCATTCAGCTTTCCGGTAATGCCGGAAGCTGCGTTCATAAACATCGCTTCGTGAAATGAATTGTAACGAAATAACATGGAGAGAGCAACGATCTGCATCACCAGGAAAAAAATAAAATTAAAATATCTTCCGATGAAGAGAAAAATATTACGCACTGATCGAGGTTTGAGGTTTGGGGTCGCAGGTTCAAGGTTTACGCCAATGTCCTTAACCTTCTACCTTACACCTGTATTAAAAAAGATAAGGTCTATGCCTTACACCATATACCTTTTACCTAATGCCTTATCGCATGACAAACGGATACCTGTCATAATTTTTCAATGAAATGCCTGTACCACGAACAACACTTTTCAGCGGATCGTCTGCAATATGAACAGGTAACTTGATTTTCTGACTTAATCGTTTATCAAGTCCGCGCAAAAGCGCGCCGCCGCCGGTAAGATATAAACCCCTGCGGTAAATATCACCCGCCAATTCCGGAGGAGTTGTTTCCAAAGCTTTCAGGATCGCCTCCTCAATTTTAAAAATACTCTTATCCAGCGCTTCAGCAATTTCCTGGTAGCTTACCATAATCTGTTTTGGAATGCCGGTAACCAGATCACGACCGTTCACCGGCATATCCTCAGGAGGGTTTTCCAGATCTTTCATCGCTGCGCCGATCTGTATTTTTATTTGTTCCGATGTTCTTTCCCCAATTAATAAACTGTGGTAACGCCTCAAGGCTTCCATAATATCTGCAGTAAATTCATCCCCGGCAATGCGGATGGATTGGTCGCAGACTATACCTGCCAGCGCAATGACGGTAATTCCAGTGGTTCCGCCACCAATATCAATGATCATATTGCCTACCGGTTCTTCAACGTCAATTCCAATTCCCAGTGCGGCAGCCATCGGTTCATGAATAAGATATACTTCTTTTGCCCCAGCCTGTTCAGCGCTATCCCGTACGGCGCGTTTTTCAACTTCGGTAATGCTTGAAGGAATACAGATCATCATTCGCCAACTTGGCGGGAAAAGAGGTTTTTTAGGATAGATCATTTTGATCATTTCCCTTATCATTAGTTCAGCAGCGTTAAAGTCGGCAATTACCCCATCCTTCAACGGGCGGACAGTACGGATACTTTCGTGTGTTTTTTCGTGCATCATCAATGCACGTTTGCCAACTGCCAATACGTTTTTTGGATTATTACGGTCAAGAGCAACGATACTCGGTTCATTCACTACAATCTCGTCATTATGGATGATCAGGGTGTTAGCGGTGCCCAAATCCATTGCGATTTCTTGTGTGAGGAAATTAAATAAGCCCATTTAGAAAAGTTCCTTTTTTGGTTTCAGCAATAATGCCAGCAAAATTGATGCAAATAATTCGAATAAACAAAGTGAACAATCAACAATGTATTTAATCCTGCTTCTTAGAATGAACGCCAATTCGCTGTTAAAGCCTTTTTGAATTGTCTCATAAACGGAAAACCTTTGTATTGTATTGTGGAATATGTCTTCACAGAATTAATTTCTTTTCTCTAAGTTTGCACCCACCCAATGCTACAATCATGAGAAACATTATCTGCCTACTGGTTTTCATACAATTTTTTACGACCATTGCCTCCTCGCAAGACCTCAAAAAAATTGAAGATGATTTCAACAATCAAATAAAGAATGGCAAAATCCCCTATGGCAACAACCCGGCTGCAGGGAAATTTTATGATATCCGCGGTTTCAAAATGTATTGCGAAACTTATGGTGAAGGTCAGCCTGTGCTGATCATTCATGGAAATGGGGGCTCGATAAATAATTTCGTTTACGAAATCCCCTATTTCGCACAAAAATATAAAGTGATTATCGCAGACAGCCGCGCTCAGGGCAAATCAACGGATAATGGGGATTCTCTTTCTTATGAAATGATGGCCGATGATTATGCTGCTTTATTAACCTCAATGAAAATTGACTCCGCATTTGTCATCGGCTGGAGCGATGGCGGTATCAATGGTTTGTTGCTGGCAATCCGTCATCCTGAAAAGGTCAGAAAACTTGCGGTAACCGGCGCCAATCTGGTACCCGACACCACTGCGGTTCCGCAGGAAGTCTGGGATATGGTGACCCCATATTACCAAAATCTGAAAAATAAAGCTAGTTTGTCGGCACCTGAAAAATCCCAATTCAAATTGCTTCGCTTATTGGTTGAGCAACCCCATATTCCAACAGCTGATCTGAACAAAATCAAAATTCCCACCCTTGTAATCGGCGGCGACCATGACGTTATTAAACCATCACACACCCTGTTGATTTATCAAAATATTCCAAATGCCGATTTATGGATATTGCCAAACTCCGGTCACAGTACCCCCATCGTGTACAAAGATGATTTCAATAAAAATGTAGACAATTTTTTTTCCATGCCTTATAGAAAAATAAGTGGTGAGGCGAGATTTTTTTGAAGTGTTTCACCCAATCCCAGCATGGACACAACTTTTGGCTTTTGCGCAGTTCCCGGAAATCCTAACTCACAAAACCCAATCTTCTTTCCATTTCCTTACTAAGACGTGGTAATTTTTTTCTTTCAATTAAAAAACTGGTCAGCTGTGCGATTTCTTTAAAAATATAATGTTTATTCAGCGCAGATTGCAAATAATCTTTCCCTGAACTTCCGCCTGTTCCTATTCTTGTTCCAATTGTTCGGTGCACCATGCTCATGTGACGATACCGCCAGGTGCTGAGTTGCTCGTCGATTTCAAGCAACTGATTTAATAATTGATAAGGCAATTGCAAAACAGGATAGCCGCGATACAGCATAATGAATAAAGCGGAGCGGTTTGCAGTGTGCGATAAGTGCTGATGCCGGATCCCCGACGCTGGTGACTCTTCCTCAAAAAAAATCTTGTCGAAAAATTCGAGGTTTTGCTTTTCAACCTGCGCCAAACTCTGTTCATAA